>CAZGXU010000004.1:28333-63176 GCA_964530075.1 uncultured Thermotogae bacterium | reverse complement strand
CTGCTGCAAACGAGAAGGAGAATACGACTGCCGAGAGACTCGCGAACAAAGCGGCTACTGTGACCACTCTCAGCAAGTGTGTAGACCTCTGGCGCTGAAATCCTAGAGGTGCGGCACGCAATGCATCTGCTGGAGTTGCCCGATTGGCGCGGGTAATCGGCAGCAACCCGAACACCGCAACGACGACGGCGACCCCAAAGGCTCCGACGAGGTGCATGGTCGTGAGCGGGAGAGAGATCGACAGCAGAGACTCAAAGGCCGGTCTAAGGAGCATGAATAGCGTCCCCCCTACTGCTCCGCCGATGCAGGTTGTTGCGCCGAGATGTAGAACCATCGAAGCCACGATGCTCCTGCGAGAACTGCCAAGGGCTCGACGGATTGCGATGTCCCGAAGGCTCTGTCGTACCTTCAAGGATGTCAGAGCAGCACTGCACGCCGCGCCGGCCAGAAGGAGGATGGCCGCGACTGCTTCGTACATGCGCACAGTGTAGCGACGTCCCTTGAACACCACGTCATACAGGCTGGAAAGCGACGCAAGTTCCGCTTTGGTTCCGAAGGCTTTGAGGATCGCGCCGAGGCCGGCTGCCGCGTTCGCGGAGTTCAATCGGAGCCAGATCCCCCCAATTGGGTTGATCGTGATCGAGCTTTGTCTGGGGCGCAGGCTTTGCCTCAGCTGCTCCAAGTCCTTGACGGAAATGATGACGGAGCTGTTGAGATCGGCAGCGTCCCGCGATCTGCTGGCAATCACAGGTTCAAGAACACCGACGATCTCGTAGGAATTGAAGTCAGTCTCCAGTGTCTGCCCGACCGGATCGCCGGCAAACAAGAGCTTTGCTGCCTCGTCTCCCAAGACCGCCTTGCCAGTCTCTCCATCTTGGAAGCTTCTACCGCTACGAAGTGGGATTCGTAGAACGTCGAAGTAGTTCCCCGATACGCCGAGGAATTGGATCTCCCTTCTGCTCTTCGGATATGTGACGTGAAGCAAGCCAGTCGTTGTCGCGAGTTCCTCCACGGCAGGATTCGCCTTAAGCAGGTCGACATCCTCTTGCGTGAAGCCAAACACGCCCTGCTCAACAGAAGCCTCGTTGTTGGCAGCAACAAGGAACAAGTTCTTACCTGCTGCTTGGATGATCGAGTCGAATTGCCTTTCCACACCCACATGTGCCGAAATCGCCAGGAAACTAGCAAGCATAGCGCTTGCAATCCCTGCGACCATAAGCACGTTGCCAGGCAGCGCTCGCAAACTCATCCCGATCCGGCGCCTATGCATGGTCCAATGTGTTGCCTTTGCGGACCTCACTCAGAGTCGTTGGCACTAGTCGGTGGCCCCGGATTCGTTCCCAGAATAGCCGTGTCAAGCGCCGTTCGAAGGTCTTGAAGCGATGGTCTCGTACCGGCGTTTGGAACACCATCCTCATACGTCACTAGTTGACTGCCTGACATGACGCGAATCAATTCGCCCCCAGCGTCAAACAACGCCCAACTTGGGAATGACACTAGTCCCATTCCAAGTGACCCTGATAGGCGACGATCCCAGTCTATCAGAACTGGGAACGGGTAGTCTAGCTTGCTAGCGTACTCAGCGACAGCCGACTCCTCTTCCCCTACTGTCGACATTAGGTCCTCGCTAGCCGACGGGATTCCCTGCACCCAGGCCTTCTTCTCGTCTCCAAGAGTATCGAGATAGGTCATCCCGTACCTTGCAGCTGAGGCAAGAGCACTGGGCGAAGGAGCAAATGCTAATCCAAGAACAACCGCACTGTCCTTGTACTCTTTGGCAAGCTGAGAGGTGACTACGGAGGCTATCTCACATGCCGGGCAGTCGATGTCAAACAAGTAGAGTAGTGTAGGCTGATTCCGCCCCCTCATGTCGTACAAGCCAGGAACTTGAAGCGCTCCTGATGCATTCTCGATGACATCCCAAGGGTTTGCGGCCTGCGAGGGATGAACAGCCGCGTATGGATACGGGGGAACAGGGGGCAGTTTCGTTTCGACAAACGTGAAGAGCAGTTCCCGTATGGATTCAGTGGATTTCGGTGTAAGCTGAGGCAGTCGGCACACAGCTCGTTGCGACGAATCAACCAGTATCCCGAATAGGCGAGGTGAATCAGCGCGGCGGATGCCAGATGCGAATTCCCCAGTCGTGTCGGCCACCACCGTGGTTCCCTCATCGAAGAATTCCTGGAAGGATTCAACGTCAGAAGACTCCGCTCCATTCCCCAAGACGACAACGAATCGAAGCTCCCCAAACTCCGCTGCCCAATCACGAATCGCATTCATTGCATAGATCGTCTTCGGTACAACGGCAGCTGAGTTGTACCTGTAATCGAAGAGAACGGCAGGTGCAGTTGGCAACTCGAAGCCAAGCGAAGACGTGCTAATCACGTCTCCTCGAGATGGTCCTTGGTACGCGCGGTTGTCAGCCCTGATCTGGCTCGCCGCACTCAGATCATCACTCGAAGTGGACGCAGGAGAGACACGAGTGCTTTGCGACGAATGCTGTAACGCGCAACTACTGCAGCCAGGAGACGAAGCTGGCGGCTCCTTGGCGACGAGCCGCCAGATCAGGGTTGTTGCGCTGAGAGAAAGAATGAGGGCCGCAATGAGCAGTACGACCCTCCTTCGCCCACGGCGTCTAGCAGTCTCCGCTCTCATCACAGTAGGACTCAATCGATAGTGTGAGTCGGCATTCGTGACCCGTCGCGTCCATGTACACTGCGCATGTCTCCTCGCAGAACCAATCCATTCCACTGGCGAAGCAACCGTTGCACACCAGAGTGTCGTAGAATTCCGGAGGCCCAAACTCCAGCAACCCGGGGCAGAAGCTATAGCAGGTCGGCTGGCATACGGGAATAGCAAAACTGGGGGGCACAGTCACGAGAGTGACCAACAGGAGCAACAGCCCAATTCGCGCGACAAGTTTCATAGCATCACACTCCTGTGTCCTATTATACGCATCTAGGCGGTACGTGTAAATATATACTTGAACGCTACTACTTGAGTATATCATTCTTGGGGAGTGATGACAGATGCTGTATTCGAAATCAACCCTCCTTTGCGTGTGAATCGCGGTTGGCATCGCCACTCTTAGGTAGATTGGCTACTCGCTGCAGTGAAGCGCAGGGTCAGATCTTGTTTCTTGACGTCCTTCATGCTATCCTGACGCCATGGCACGTCCGCTGAGGCTAGAGTACGAGGGTGCGGTCTATCACGTCACGAGCCGGGGCAACGCGGGGGAGACGATCTTTCTCGTCGATCCGGACCGCGAGCTGTTCCTGGAAGTCCTCGCCGATACGGTGGAGCGATTCGGATGGATCTGTCACACGTACTGCCTGATGACGAACCATTACCACCTGCTATTGGAGACTCCGACGGCGAACCTGTCGCGCGGGATGCGGCACCTGAACGGCGTCTACACGCAGGCGTTCAATCGCCGGCACCTGCGTGTGGGACACGTCCTGCAGGGACGGTTCAAGTCGATCGTCGTCGAGAAGGAGAGCCACCTGCTCGAGCTGGCGCGGTACGTCGTCCTGAACCCGGTGCGGGCGCGGGCCGTCCGAAGCGTCCGCGAATGGCCGTGGTCGAGTTACCGCGCCACGGCGGGGATGAAGCAGGTTCCGGGTTTCCTCACGGTCGATTGGATCCTCGGTCAGTTCCACCGGGATCGCAGCCATGCGGTCAAACTCTACCGCGCGTTCGTCAAAGCGGGACGAGGGATCGAGGTGTGGGACGCGCTGCGCGGCGGCGTCCTGCTCGGCAGCGACAAGTTCGTCGACGAGCTGAAACCGCTCCTGTCCGACTATGCGGCACTGAAGGAAGTACCGCGCCGGGAGCGGCTGGCGACGCGGCCGAGCTTGGACGCGCTGTTCTCGGAGGTCCGGGACAAGCGGGATCGCGACGAGCGCATCCACGAGGCGCTCCGCGTCCACGGCTACACGCTGCAGGAGGTCGCCGATCGGTTCGGCCTGCACGACTCGACCGTCAGCCGGATCGCCAAGCGGGTTGCCGCCGAGCGGACAGCGATAGGGGGAGACGTGCGTCGCGAGAGTGCCGAACAAGGGTGCTCATGATGCCACCAGGGAGGACTGCGGACCGGCTGATCCGTTCTTGATCTGACAACGGCCTTTTGCAAGCGAGCGCCTGTCGCGGTACGATGTAGCCAGATTTGGCTATAGCCAGATCCGGCTACGCGGACACGGCTCGGAGAACGGTCCGTTCTCTCCTGCTACTCCCGGGAATACGGGCGCGGCGTTACCCTTTCTTCTCGGCGCTCTCTCAACCCTCGCGAGCTCCTTCTTCTTCCGCCTCCACGGGCGGCCGAGGAGGAAGTCGACGACGATGCCGACGAGGAACGTGATCGCGAGGAGGACGATCCGCGACGTGGTCGCGATCCAGAAGAGGAACGTGATCGAGGCGTCGCCCGTGTTCTGCGCGATCAGGACGATGAACAGCATGACGAGCAGCAGGAAGACTCAATCGGTATTCGCCCAATGACGGTAGTAGCGTGGCTGCAGGCTAGCGATAGTCGTTCGGATCAATGCACCGATCGTATTCGCTCCGTGTGATTCTGATCCAATCGGTCTTGTTGATGCCTCGCTTGTTGCTCGACGCCGGACTTACGGGGAAGGCCGAAGCGATCTTGATCCACCGGTCCTGCTGCATCGCGATCGTGCGGATCTCATCCGCGACTTCGGATAGATCCTGATTCTGGCTGAAGATCACTGCGACATCGTAGTCGGCGCGGAGAGCTCCTCGGACGATGTCAAGAGCCAGTCGGACATCTACTCCCTTCTCTTGGCCAACCAGCGTCATCTGCTGGGTTCCGTCGGGCAGATTGATCGTCTGATTCCTGTACCGGAGAGGGCGCGAGAACGTGGTGATCCCTTGGCGAGACATCTGCAGCAGCTTGTTCGACCAGAAGCGACTCCAGTTCGGATTGTCCGAAGCATCGGGGACTCCCGTGTAGAAACGGGTGTGGACCAGATTCCATCCTTGCGCTCGACTGACTACCGCGGCGAGCTTGCTGACGTCGTAGTTCGGGTAGGTGTATCCGAAGGCGTCTTTGGCGGCGTGGAACAGGTTCTGCCCATCTACGAAGGCCCATGTTCGTTTGATCGCTGGTTCACGCATTCCGGGTCAAGGCGAAAGATAACCCCACCCGGGCCGGTGAAGGCAAGTCGAGTGGGGAGTAGATGCTGGATGGAGTTTATGCAGTGGGACGACGGAAGTCAACACGCCAAGGCGTCTTTACCTCGCTTTTCGACGCACAGCGCGATGGCCTCAAGGATTCGCTCCATGACCTGATCGAGCGAGCCTCCCTGGGTATGGCGCCCTCGCAGTGCGGGAACCGACGTGCCGCAGAGTCCGACTGCATCTCGCTCGATGATGACACTGAAGTCGTTCTTCACGGCAAGGCTCCTTGTTGAACTTGCAGACTGATTATACGAACTCACGTGGCGCCAGGGACAAGGCACGCTCGGTCGTGCTGCGAAGTGCGTAGCCAGATCTGGCTATAGCCGAAAGCGGCTGCAGTTTGCGGACCGATTCTCGCGCCGGGCTGAGAACCTCGTTCTCGGCGCTACGAGATCCATCTCACGATCTCGTCGAGCGGCTTGCGCGGCCGCGGCTCGGGGCGCTCATCGGCGACCCCGAACGAGACGGCGGCGACGAGTTGTCCTTCCTCTCCGGCCCACGTCTTCAGTTCTTCGACCGCGTAGAGGACGTCGGCGATCCACAGCGAGCCGATTCCGAGGTCGAGCGCCGCGAGGAGCATGTTCTCGATCGCCGCTCCGACGGACTGGACGTCGACCAGCTCCTGAAACGCCTGATCGATCGACCGCGTCAGCCACGGGTCCGTCCCGTGCGGATTGAAGACGAAGACGGACATCGGCGCG
This sequence comes from uncultured Thermotogae bacterium, assembly GCA_964530075.1. Taxonomy (GTDB): domain Bacteria; phylum Bipolaricaulota; class Bipolaricaulia; order UBA7950; family UBA9294; genus JANQEA01. The sequence continues at coordinate 57,282 of CAZGXU010000004.1, read as the reverse complement.
CCCTCCATGACGGTTGTCGTCCACTCCGCGCTTCCGGTGTCCTCGCCGCGCGACTTGATCCGTTCGAGCGCCTGGCGAAGGACGCGGACCATCTCCGCTCGCTTCTCCCCGCGGACGACGACGAACCGCCACGGCTGCCGGTTCTTGCCCGACGGCGCCTGGGCCCCGGCCCTCAGGATCTTCCGGACGGCCTCCTCCGGCAGGTCGTTCTCTTTGAACCTGCGGATGCTTCGCCTCGCCGCAATGGCGTCGAGTGTGTTCACCGATCGACCTCCTTGAGGATCCCTTTGTCAGGCGCTACGCGTCGTCCGTCTTCTTGACCTTCGCGAACTCCGTCCTTCGACGTCGCCAGGGGCGTCCGAGGAGGAAGCCGACGACGATGCCGACGAGGAACGCGATCCCGAGGAGGACGATCCGCGACATCTTCGCCGTCCAAAACAGGAACGTGATCGAATCCTCGCCCGTGTTCTGGGCGATCAGGACGATGAACAACATGACGAGCAGCAGGACGATCGTCAGTCGGAATCTCATGCTCTCTCACCTCCACGGAGGCATCGAAACCAGTATACGGCCACCGGGACGTTGCGGCAGCCCGGAGAAAGCGATGCATCTTGCGAGGTAGCCTGTTTTCTACCCGCCTACTGGACGCCCGACAACGCGAGAAACTCGTTACGGGCCGACTCGCAATCACAAAGGATCTTGGCGAGAAGACCGGGGCCGATGGTCTCCCCGCTGTGTGCTGGGACGACGGTGACTCGACCATCCGGGTGTCGCAAGAAGGGGTGGCTCCCTCGGATTCGCACGTCTTCGAAGCCAGCGCTCTTCAAGGCCTTGATCCGTTGTTCGGGCGTCGGGCGCGGAAGCCTTGTCATGAACCGACGGAAACGGTTTGGATCCCGACGAAATCGAGAGACTCGATCTCTTCCCCCTGCTCCTCAACACAGAGCGCAATGGCCTCGCGGATCCTTTCCATCACCTGGTCGAGCGAGGTCCCTTGCGTGTGGCATCCTCGCAGCGCGGGAACCGATGCGACGTAGGCGCCGTCTGAGTCCCGCTCGATGACGACGCTGAAGTCTCTCTTCATCGTGTCTCTCCTTCCTGGTTCCGTGGTTCCATTATACGGAGTGGCTGAGCCGTATGGCGCAGCCGTTAGCAGGTCCCGCGTGGATGTTGCGGTAGGACATCGTTGTCCCCTCCGAAACGATATCCCCACCCGAGCCGGTGAAGGCAAGTCGGGTGGGGAGCAGAGGTTTCCTGCAGTGGATTCGTGCGGCCGAAGGAAGTCAATGCGACGATCGAAGGGCCTTGTCGCTGACAGATCGGTTCATCATCGTCCGACCATCGGGGCGTAGCCGAATCCGGCGATACCCACTTCCGGCTACAGGCCGTCGTGAGTGCGCCGGGACCCGCCTCTTGCCTGCATCAGCCGCTCGTCCGCTCCCGACTCCCCACGACCAACGACGGACCACGAACTGCGAACCACGAACTCCGAACTACCCCCCCTTCTCCCCGTACAGCCGCGCGGCCCTTTCAGCGGATGTGACGATCCCTCGAATCAGGGCCGAGCTGAAGCCTTGGTGCTCCATCTCGTTCAGGCCGGCGATGGTGACGCCGAGCGGTGTGGTGACGGTGTCGATGAGCGATTCGGGATGGGCGTTCTCGGCGAGGATCAGCTCGGCGGCGCCCTTGGCCGTCTGGGCGGCGAGGCGGATCGCCTCGTCGGCGTGGAAGCCGACCTGGACGCCCCCCTGCGATGCGGCGCGGATGGCGCGGAGGAAGAAGGCGATCCCGCAGGCGCAGAGGGCCGTCGCCGGCGTCATCTGGTCCTCGTCGAGGAACGCGGTCCGCCCCAGCGCCGAGAAGATCGACGTGGCGACCTCCCTGGCGCGCTCGGGGGTCGGCGGCTCGCAGGCGAGGCACGTCATCGACTCGCCGACGGCGACGCCGATGTTCGGCATCGCACGGATCACCGGGACCGCGTCGCCGACGTGTTTCCGGATGTCCGCAATCCGCACGTCGGTCGCGGTCGAGATCAGCACGTGGCGCTTCGGATCGAGGATCGGCGCGATCCCCTCGAGGGCCCCGTTCATCTGCTTCGGACGGACCGCGACGAGGACGACCGCGGCGTCCCGCGCCGCAGCGGCGTTGTCCGTCGTCGTGCGGAACCCTTCTTCCCGAAACGCCACAAGCGGCGGCTCGGAGCGCCGCGTGACCGTGATCGACTCCGGCGCGCAGACGCCGGCCGATACCAGCCCGCGCGCGATTGCGCTCCCCAGGTTCCCTCCGCCGATGATCGCGATTCGCTTGTCCGACATGATGTACCGCCTTTCGTGGGACGCCGTCGTACCGTATGTTGTGGATCGCCCATTCTATCGACGGGGAACGTCCGCCACGACTCGCGCCGATGGTCGGTATCGAAGCGTCTCGCTCCGACCGAAGCCGAAGACGGTGAAGAGGTCGATGCCGAACGGTCGAGCTCAGATCAACAGCACGTCCCCGGCGATGTTGACGGCGTGGTCGCCGATCCGCTCGAGGTTGTGGAGGATCTCGGCGAACAGGATCCCGGCCTCGGGATCGCAGACGCCTTCCTCGAGTCGCTGGATGTGGTTTGCCTTGTACTCGTCCTCGAGCCGGTCGACGTCCTTCTCGACTTCGAGCGCCTCCTGCGCGGCGTCCCGGTCCTCTCCCTGGAGGGCGCGGAGCGAGAGGCGGTAGAGCTCGGTCGCCCGATCGAACATGTGGCCAAGCTCGTCGGCGGCCCGTCTCGAGAACGGGTCTCCGTCGCGCCGGGCGCGGCCGGCCCGTTGGGCGATGTTGACGGCGTGATCGCCGATCCGCTCGATGTCGCCGACGACGTGGCGGAAGACGTGAAGGCGGCGCTCGTCCTCGGCGGCCAGGGAGCTTCCGTCGATCCGATCGAGGTAGTCGTCGACGGCGTCCTGCAGCGTGTCGATCGACTCCTCCGTCTCGAAGACGGAGGACGCCTCCGGCGCGCCTCGATCGAGGAGCGCGGCCCGCGCTGTGACGAGCATGTCGACGGTCATCCGCCCCATCCGTATCAGCTCACGTCGCGCCTGCTGAAGGGCGATCGGCGGCAGCCGGAGGAACTGGTCCCCCAGATACTCGGGCTGCGCTCGCTCGGCGCGCTCCCGGCCCGGGACCAGCCGAGTGACGAACCAGCCGAGCCCGCCGACGCACGGGATGAGGACGAGCGTGACGAGGACGTTGAAGAAGGTGTGCGCGTTGGCGATCTGCCGCGTCAGCGAAGACGACGTCAGCGCCACGAGCCGCGCGTACCCGCCGACGATCGGGACGAACGCCGCCACGCCGAGGACGTTCACGAGGAGCTGTGTGACGGCGAGGCGGCGCGACGAGATTGACGACCCGATCGAGGCGATCTGTGCGGTGATCGTGGTGCCGATGTTCGCCCCGAGGATGAGGGCGATCGCCGCCGGAAGCGTAACCAGCCCGGCGCTTCCCATCCCGATGACCAGCGCGGTCATCGCCGAGGAGCTCTGGATGACGGCGGTGACGCCGGCGCCGATGAGGACGCCGAGGAGCGGTCGGTCGGCGCAGGTCCGCAGCAAGCCGAGCACGCCCTCGGTCTGGGTGAGCCCCTTCAGCCCGCCGGAGACGACGCTCATTCCGAGGAAGAGGAGCCCGAAGCCGAGGACGATCCGACCGACGTCGCCGGCCCGCTTGCCGCGGAAGAGCTCCGCGACGAGGAACCCGACAGCGAGGATCGGCAGGTAGTAGTGCCCGATCCTGAACGCGATGATCTGCGCGGTCACCGTCGTGCCGATCTCCGAGCCGAGCATGACGCCGATCCCCTGCGCGAGGGTGAGCGCCCCGGCGTTGATCAACCCGATCAGGAGGACCATCGTCATGCTGCTCGACTGGAGCGTTCCGGAGGTCAGCGCCCCGACGATCGCCCCCCGGTAGGCCTTCCCGGTCAGCCGCTCGAGGAGGGATCGCATCCGACCGCCGATCGCCCGCTTGAGCGCGTCGCTCAGGACGCGTAGCCCAAAGAGGAAGAGGGCAAGGCCGCCGGCCGTGCTGAAGAGCACCCCCACCGTATCCATCGTCACCACCGGGAATGAATATCCGGGTGAGATTGTAGGGTCAAAGCGATTCCCGCGCGAATCGACGGGGAGTCCGACGGGAAGGGGGTTCCGCTCTCGCCGACGGCGAGCGCGCACCATCTCGCCCATGTACGACGCCGTTCGATTGCAGCGTGCCCAACGCGCGAAGGCCGTCGAATCGCTGGCGCGCGCACCGGACGTAGCGATCGCGTCGCAATCCGCCGTGATCGGCGTGCGATAGAATCGCGCGTCATGAACGAGAGGGCCTACCGCCGCGTCTCGGTGCTCCAGCTTCTGGTCGCCTCGGCGATCTGGGGGTTCGCGTTCGTCGCCCAGCGGGCCGGGATGGAGCATGTGGGACCGTTCACGTTCAACGGCGTCCGATTCCTCCTCGGCAGCGCGGTCCTCCTCCCGCTCCTTCTCCTCCGGCGAAGGCGCGGGAATCCGCCTGCGCCGACCTCGCTCAAGGGCGCCCCGTGGGGGATGGGGCTGGCCGGGCTCGTCCTGTTCTCCTCCGCGTCACTGCAGCAGATCGGGATCGTCTACACGACGGCGGGGAAGGCGGGATTCATCACCGGGCTCTACGTCGTGATCGTCCCGCTCCTCGGGCTCCTGCGGAGGCAACAGGTCGGACTCGCGGTCTGGATCGGCGCGGGGCTGGCCGCAGGCGGGCTGTACCTGTTGAGCGCGACGGGCGGCTTCGCGATCGGTCTCGGCGACGGCTTGGTCCTCGCCGGAGCGTTCGGGTGGGCGGTCCACGTCCACGTCATCGGCTGGCTCGCGGGACGCCTCCGGCCGCTCCCCGTCGCGGCCGTCCAGTTCGCCGTCTGCGGAGCGCTGAGCCTGATCGTCGCCCTGTTCGCGGAGACGATCCGGGCCGCCGATCTCGCCCTGGCGGCGGCCCCGATTCTCTACGCCGGCCTCCTGTCGACCGGGGTCGCGTACACGTTGCAGGTGTTCGGGCAGCGGCGGATCGATCCGGCGCGCGCTGGGATCCTCCTCAGCCTCGAGGGCGCCTTCGCGGCTCTCGGCGGGTGGATCCTCCTGGGCGAGGCGATGACCGCGCGGATGCTCGCCGGCTGCGGGCTGATGCTGATCGGGATGGTCGCGTCGCAGGCGCGGGCGCGCCGATCGGCCGGGTCCTAGGTGTAGCGGATCCGCGGGTCGAGGACGGCCAGCAGCACGTCGGCGATCAGGTTCCCGACGATGAGGAAGACGCTGTAGAGCAACAGCGCGGCCGTGAGGACGTGCTGGTCCTGGCTCTCCACGGCATCGAGGAAGATCCGTCCGAACGTCGGCAGGCCGAGGACGATCGTCGCGACGATCGACCCGGTGAGGAGCGTCGGGAGCATCAGACCGAGCGTGCTCACCAGCGGGTTGACGGCGTTGCGGAGGGTGTGCTTGAACAGGATCCGCGCCTCCTTCAACCCTTTCGACCGGGCGGTCGTCACGTACTGCTCCTTGAGGGTGTCGAGGAGACTCATCTTCAGGTATCGGGTGACGGTCGCGAACATCGGCGCACCGACGATCAACCACGCCGGGAGGAGGTGCCACGCGTGGTTGAGCGCCTTCGCCCACGTCAGCGGCTGGCCGCGGTAGGCGTAATCCGACAGCCCCCAGAGCCACGATTTCCAGACCATCGGGTTGACGAAGCGAAAGATGAACCAGAGGAAGATCCAACCGAAGACGTATCCCGGGATCGAGATGCCCATGTACGTGACGCCGGTGATGAGCCGATCGATCCAACGATTGTGGCGGACGGCCGTGAGAATCCCTATGGGAACGCCGAACAGCCACGCGAGGAACATCGACGAGCCGACGATGATCAAGGTCCAGTAGAGCCCGCTGTCGGGCCGGAAGACGTAGCGCGCGACCGACCCGTCGGTACGGAAGGAGTACCCGAAGTCGCCCTGGGTGACGACCCCGCTGATCCAGATCCACCACTGCACGACGAACGGCTTGTCGATCCCGGACATCACGCGGAGGGCTTCGTGGAATTCGAACGGATCGAGACCGGCCAACGCGGCGCCGAGCATCGTCGGCGTGTAGAAGTCGCCGGGGAAGAGCGAGATCAGGCCGAACGAAACGAAGGAGACGACGACGAAGACGGGGATCGTGCTCAGGATTCGCTTCACAACGTAAGAGAGCACCCGCGCACCTCCCGTCCCGCCGCCCGGCCGAGCTTCCCTTTGGATTCCGTTGGATGTGCTATATCTCGATACTAACGGACTGAGATGGCCACTGCAACAGGATTCCCGAGGTCCCGGCTGTATCGACGATGTCCGTGAAGCCGGAGGCCTATGTCGGAGCGACCGTAGCGAGGAGACCGTCGACGCCGTCGCCGGTGACGGTGTGATCGAACCTGTGCGGAAAGCCCGCGCGGCGCCTCGACGAGGAGGAAGGCCTGCCGTTCGCCGCGCCAATCGATCGTCCCGAGTTCCTGCACGACGCGGGCGCTGCGGATGCCGGCCTCCTCGAACAGCTCGCGGTGAACCGCGTCCTCGAGGGATTCCTCACCCTCGACCGCGCCCTTCGGGACCTCGAAACCGGCCTCATCGAGGCTGTCGAAAACGAGGAGTTCCGGAACTCCATCGGTGATGCGCGTTACATAGGAGAAGACCTTTCGGGCTGCGGCCGTGCGAACCTCCGCGGACGAGGGCCCCCTCGGATCAGCCGCGATGCTTGTCCCCGCATCCCTTCGTCGGCGCCGCAACACGTCAGGTGGAGGTCTGTTCCCGTTTTTCCGAGGCAGCGCCGGCCTCGGCGAACTGAAGGCTGTGCAGCGCGGCGTAGAGGCCGTCGAGGGCGAGGAGCTCCTCGTGGGTCCCCGATTCGACGAGCTCGCCCCTGTGAAGGACGATGATCGTGCTCGCTTCGCGGATCGTCGACAGACGATGCGCGATGACGATCGACGTCCGTCCCTCCATGATCCTGTGCAGCGAACGCTGAATCAGGGCCTCGGTGTGGGAATCGATGCTCGCGGTCGCCTCGTCGAGGACAAGGACCGTCGGATCGAAGGCGACGGCCCGGGCGAACGACAGCAGCTGCCGCTCGCCGACCGACAGGGTGACCCCCCGCTCCTTGACCTCGGTGTGGTAGGCGTCGGGGAACGCCTCGACGAAGTCGGCGTTGACGAACCGGGCCGACTCGATCGCCGTCTCCTCCGGAATGTCCGACCTCAGCTTGATGTTGTCCATGATGTCACCGGAGAAGAGGAAGACGTCCTGGAGCACGACGGCCATTCGCGAGCGAAGGTGCGCGAGGTCGAACTGCTCGATCGGGACGCCGTCGAAGAGGATCTGTCCCTTCTGGATCGGGTACATCCGGAGGAGGATCCGGATGATCGTCGTCTTCCCCGACCCGGTCGGACCGACGATGGCGACGTGCTTCCCGGGCTCGGCGACGAACGAGACGCCCTTCAGCACCCAATCCTCGTCGTTGTAGGCGAACCAGACGTCCTTGAACTCGATCCGCCCCTCGGAGGAGGGGAAGCTCTTCCCTCCTCCTGGGTCTTCTTCGTCCTCGTCGAGGAGCCGGAAGATCCGCTCGGACGCCGCCATCGCCGCCTGGAGGACGTTGTACCCCTCGGAGAGGCTGAGGACGGGCTCGAACAGCATCCGGGCGTACTGGATGAACGCGGTCAACGCGCCGAGCGACAGGCTTCCGCGGAGGACGTTGAACCCGCCGTACCAGATGACGAGCGCGATCGCGAACGAGCTGAGGAAGCTCATCATCGGGCGGAAGACGGCGAACGTCAGCATCTGCCGCATCTGGGCGACGTACTTCGCTTGGTTGATCTCGCTGAACCGCTCGTTGGCCTTCAGTTCCTGGACGAAGATCTGGACGATCCGCATTCCGGTGATCGACTCCTGGAGGTAGGCGTTCAGGCGCGCGATCTGCCGACGGACCTCCCGATAGGCGGCGCGCACGCGGTTCCGGAACTGCCACGCGGCGAAGACGATGACCGGGAACAGGGCGAAGATGACCAGCGCCAGCCTCCACTCGAGGCCGAACATTACGATCAGGATCCCGAGGATGAGGAAGGCGTCGCGGAACAGGTTCACCAGCATCGAGGTGAACATCTCGTTGATCGCGGCGACGTCGTTGGTCACGCGGGTGACGAGTCGCCCGACCGGGTTGCGGTCGAAGAAGCGGAGCGGGAGACGAAGTACGTGCGCGAACAGCCCGCGGCGCATGTCGTACATCACGCGCTGGCCGGTGTACTGCAGGAGGTAGATCTGGAGGACGGTGAAGACGAACCGCGTTAGCAGGACGACGGCGAAGATCGCCGCCAACCGGATGATCCCGGCCACCGCCGAACCGCGGAGTCGCTCGATGTCCCGGGTCGGAAGCCCCTGGAGATCCTCCTCCGTCGCGATCCATCCCCCGGGGACGGCCGTGAAGACGTCGGGATGACGGGCGGCGTATTCCGCTTCATCGGAGCCGGCTTCGATCCACAGATACCGCGCGGTCGAAAGGATCCCGGCGGCCTCCCAGTCGCGACGGACCTCGGGTGGGACCGCCTGCGTCTCGACGAGGTATCGCCCGTCGCCGAGGTCGATCGGGCTCCCTGCGCTCGGCGGGGCGTCTAGCTCGACGATGCTCCGCGTGAGGGTCATGTAGCTGTCGATCGCCACCTTGCTGATATACGGGATCACGAGTTGGATCCCGGCGATGACGACGGTGAGGAGGACGCAGGCGGTGAAGAGGGCACGATACGGCGTCAGAAAGCGAATCAGCCGTGGAAGTGCTCGTTCACGTTCGGCTCACCCGCCTCTCGGCCTGCTGGAGCCGCCAGATCCGGTCGTAGATCCCGCCGGCCGCGATCAGCTCCTGGTGCGGTCCCCGCTCGACGATCCGCCCCTTATCGAGGACGATTGTCCGGTCGGCGTGCATCACGGCGGAGATCCGGTGGGCGATGAGGATGCTCGTCCGCCCGTGGAAGAACTCGCGCAGCTTGCCGAGGATGAACTCCTCCCGCTCGGCGTCGACGGCCGACAAGGGGTCGTCGAAGATCAGGATCTGCGGCTCGAGGAGGAGGGCGCGGGCGATCGCGACGCGCTGCTTCTGGCCGCCGGAGAGCGAGATCCCCCGCTCACCGACCGTCGTCCCGTACCCCCCCGGGAATTCGAGGATCTCCTCGTGGATCCCGGCGAGGGTCGCCGCCTCCTCGATCGCCTCCTGCGACGCGTCCGGCCGACCGAAGGCGATGTTTTCCGAAAGCGTCGCGGAGAAGAGGAACGGATCCTGCGGGACGAAACCGATCGAACGGCGAAGCTCGCCGAGATCGACATCGCGGATGTCGACCCCGCCGATGCGGACCGTCCCGACCGGCGGATCGAAGATCCTCGGGATCAGGTGGGCGAACGTGCTCTTTCCGGAACCGGTCAGGCCGACGACGCCGAGGGTCATCCCCTCTTCGATCGTCAGGCGAATGTCCGACAGGGCCGGTGTCCCGGCCCGACCGTTCGAGGAGGGGTAGGCGAACGTCAGGTCCTGGATCTCGATCCGCGTCCCGCGGAGCGAGCGGGGCTTGACCGGCTCGACGATCTCCGGCCTCTCGGCGAGGAGGCGGTTGATCCGCTGGAGGGAGGCCCTCCCCCGCTGCAGGATGTTGACGGCCCAGCCGATGGCGACCATCGGCCAGATTAGCATCGACAGGTACTGCGTGAACGCGACGAAGTCCCCGAGGGAGATGGAGGCCCCCACGACGCCGATCCCGCCGATCCACAGGATGATCGCGAGCGACGCGCCGGAGAGCAGCTCGATCAGCGGGTTGAAGAGGCCCATGATCCGGACCAGCGCCATGTTCTCGTCGACCTGGAGCTGATTGGTCGCCGAGAAGTCCGCCTCGGTCCCTTTCTCCTGGACGAACGACTTCAGCACGCGGATGCCGGCGACGGTCTCTCGCACTTTCTCCATCAGGGTCGAAAACGCGGCCTGGACCGATTCGAATCGCCGGTGGATCGCCCTTCCGAACCAGAGCATGAACAGCGACAGAATCGGAAGCGGGAGGATCGCGTACAGCGTCAGGCGCGGGTCGATCGACAGCATGATCGCGACCGAGACGGGGATCATGAACAGCGGGTCTGCGATCGTGAGGACGCCGAACCCGCAGGCCCGCGTCACGGCTTCGATGTCGTTGGTCGCGTGGGCCATCAGGTCGCCGGTCTTCGACTCGTTGTAGAACGAGGCGGACAGGCCGAGCAGGTGGGTGTACAGCCTGGCGCGGAGCGCGCGCTCGATCTGCCGCGCCGCACCGATGAAGAAGTAGCGCCAGAGGAAGCGAAACGCCATCACGACGACGGCGAGGCCGGTGATCATCAGGCCGCTTCGAAGGAGGTCCCCTTCGCCTTGGGTCAGACGATCGATCGCGTCACGGATGATCAGCGGGACGAGGATCGTCGCTCCGTTCACCACGAAGAGGGAGACGAACCCCGCGGCGATTCGCCCCCGATAGCGCCATAACCACGTCCGCAGCCGCTCCATGAGAGACGTGATGATACCCGATCCGCGCGTCGCCTTCCGCTCGGCCGAGGGCGGAAAGTAGGGAGGGAATAGGGGAAACGGTCGATTGGTCGCTGCAGCGGGGGCGGATATAATCGCGAACGAGATCCCAAGTCTGCGAGGGGGAAAGTCGATGGATTGGATTCGGCGGGCAGCCCTTCTCTGTTTCCTCGTCTCGATTTCGATCGTAGGCACCGGGGAGACGGACCCGCCCCTCCGGTTCAGCCTTCCTCCGGTCCTCGAGGCCCTTCCGATCGCGTTCGCCCAGGCGTGGGACCTGTTCGAAGCGCACGGCGTGTCGATCGAGCTGATCGGCATCACGGACAATCAGCAGCGGAGCGCCGCGCTGTTGACCGGGAATCTCGACGGGATGATGGAGGATATCACCCGGTCGATCCTCGATGCGACGACGGGGGGCGACCTCGTGATCGCGAGCGCGGCGAGCTCGCGGCCGCAGACGGGGAGCCTCGCGTTGGCGCTCCTTTCGCCGGCGTCGTTCCGCGTCGATTCGCTGGGATCCCTCCTCGCCTCGGGCTACTCGATCGGCACGATCTATCGGAGCGACTACGAGTACCTTCTCGAGCGGCTCCTCGCCGATCGGGGGGGCGGCAATCCGAAGCCCACGAAGATAGTGTATTTCCATGATATTCTACAGATGGCGGTCTGGTTCGGCGCGGGGGCGCTCCCCGCCGCCGTGCTCCCGGAGCCGTACGTCAGCTACCTCGCGACCTACCACCCCGTCGGTGGAGAGCCGATCGAACTCGTGATTCACGACGACTTCTCGGAGACCGGCGTCCTCCCGGCGGTGATCGTCTTTCACCGCGGCTACGTCGAGGACCATCCGGAGATGGTCGAGGGGTTCTACGCCGCCTACGCGGAGGCGATCGAGCGGATCAACGACACCCCGCGCGAGGATCTGGTCGACCTCGGGATCGACATCGCGCTGTCCCTCTTCTTCCAGGGGGCGGACCGCACGACGATCAACCAGGAGGTCCTCGACACGATCCCGATCCCGGCCTTCGACGCGCCGGCCACCCTCGCGCGCGCGGACTACGAAGAGATCGTGGCGTGGATGCTCGGCAAGGGGTACGTCTACGCGGCGCCTTCGTACGAACAGATCACCGACTTCCAGTTCATCCCATGATCGAAATCGGGGGCGTCGTCATCGAGTACGGTCGCGGAACGCGAGCCGTCCTCGCGGTCGACGGGATTTCCCTGCGCGTCGAGCAGGGGCAGAGCCTGGCGTTGATCGGTCCCTCCGGATGTGGGAAGACGACGCTCCTGTTCGCGGTGGCCGGGCTCCTCCGGCCACGGGAAGGGGAGATCAGGATCGCCGGCGAGGCGGTCACAGGCCCTCGGCGGGAAATCGCCCTGATTCTGCAGAACGCCGGACTCCTTCCCTGGAAGACCGTCTGGCAGAACGCAAACTTGAGCCTCCTATTGAGCGACGAGTACCCGAAGAAGACGGCGGCGTCCGTCCTCGAGGAGTTGGGCCTCGCCGGCGTGAAGGAGCGATTCCCGGTTGAGCTGTCCGAGGGGATGAAGCGACGGGTCGGGGTCGCTCGGGCGCTTTCGACGGCTCCGTCGGTGATGCTGATGGACGAGCCGCTTGCGTCCCTCGATACGCTGACCAAGGAGCGGATTCAGGACCTCTTCCTCCAGCTGTGGCTGCGGCGCCGCTTCTCGCTCCTCCTCGTAACGCACGACATCGAAGAGGCGGCGTTCTTGGGGCAGCGGATCGCGGTCCTCACTGAGCGGCCGGCGCGGATCAAGGCCATGGTGGAGAACCAGGACGTCGGGGACGTGCGGTATCGGACGAGCGAGGAGTTCGCCGGCGTCGTGGCGCAATTGAGAGGGGCGTTGGGGGGATGAGCCGGATGCGACGGGTCGGCAAGGCGCTCGGTGAGCGACCGTACGTGGGACACGTGGCCCGGTACGCCGTCGCCATCGCGATCCTGTTGCTCGTCTGGTGGGGCGCCAGCGAGATCGTCGAGGCCGTCAAGGGGCGGGCGTTCCTCCCCAATCCGATCCGGGCGATCGCCGAGATGAGGAGGCTCGGGCCGACGCTGTTCCGCAACTTCTGGGTCAGCGCGTGGCGGCTCGTGACGGCGATGTTGATCGCGTTCTCGCTCGGCTATCCCCTCGGGCTCCTCATCGGGCACGAACGGAGGCTCGATCAGTTGATCTCGCCGATGATCTACATCGTCTACCCGATCCCTCAGGTCGCGTTCATCCTGATCCTGTTCCTGTTGTTCGGCCTCGGGAACGCGGTGAAGGTCGTGATCGTCGCCACCGCGCTCTTCTTCCAGATCCTCGTTTCCGCGCGCGGAGCGGCGAAGCAGATCGAGCTGGAGCACGTCACGAGTGTCCTCGCCGCCGGGGCGTCGCGGTGGCAGGTCTACCGGCACGTCGTCCTGCCGGCGACGCTCCCCTCGATCCTGACGAGCCTCCGCGTCAGCGTCGGGCTGGGGATGGCGTTCCTGTACATCGCCGAAACGAAGGGAACGTTCGATCCCCACGGCGGCGGGCTGGGATCGTTCATCGACTCCAACATCTACAGCGGCGCCCAGGCGTTCGCCGGGATCATGGCGATGGCCCTCCTCGGGTTGTCGCTGTACATCCTGATCGAGGTGATCGAGCGGATCGTCTGCCGCTGGAAGTACGTGTCGGGACACTCCTCTTGATGGTGCTTTCCCCGCCCGCTACCATCCCGGCATGAATCTCGAGCGGATCTACTTCGTGGTGAACGCATCGAAGCCGGGCACGCTCCCCGCGCTCGGGGAGATGAAGGCTTGGTGCGAAGCGCACGGGATCGCCGCGATCCCGGTCAGCGAATCCGCCCCCCCGGTCGACGCGGGTGCGATCGTCGTCGCCCTCGGCGGCGACGGGACGGTCCTGCGCGCTGCCGCCCTCTTCGCCGAGTCCGGGGTCCCGATCCTGGGGATCAACATCGGGAGCCTTGGGTTTCTGACGCAGGTCGGCCTCGACGGGTGGGCCGCGGCGCTGGAGCACGTCTACGATGATCGCGTCTCGATCGAAGAGCGGATGCGCCTCTCCTACGAGGTCGGCAGGGCGCGGGGGTCCGCGCTGAACGAACTCGTCGTGACGGGGACGACCGACTCGCGGTTCTGCGAGCTGGATCTCTCCTGGGGGGACGGGATCGTCACCGGGTATCCGGGGGACGGGCTGATCCTCGCGACAGCGACCGGCTCGACGGCCTACAGCCTGTCCGCGGGAGGACCGGTGGTCGTCCCGCCCGCGGCCTGCATCCTCGCGACGCCGCACGCGGCGCACAAGCTCGGCCTCCGTCCGGTGATCTTCCCCGCGGACGAGGTCCTCCGGGTTCGCGCGAGGACCGAGGTCCAGTTGATCGCGGACGGCGACTTCGCGACCAGGCTCCCGCCCGATTCGGAGATCGTCGTCCGCCGAAGCGAGCATTCGACCCGGCTCGTCCGCCTCGCCGACGCGCCCTCGTTCTTCCGCGTCCTCGACGCGAAGCTGAACTGGGCCGACCCGGGCGGTCACCGCCGGCGCGACTGAACTGTGTTTCGCCCTTAGGAACGGGAACTTCGCGCCTGTTGACAGGCTCAGCGCGGCGGTATAATCGGGCCGCACGGCGTATGGGAGGATGAGTACGATGGTGGAGAAGGGGACCTATCGTGTGAAGAGCGGCCTGGCCGAGATGCTCAAGGGCGGCGTGATCATGGACGTCACGACCGCGGAGCAGGCTCGGATCGCCGAAGCCGCGGGAGCCGTCGCCGTGATGGCTCTGGAGCGCGTTCCGGCGGACATCCGTGCCCAAGGCGGGGTCGCGCGGATGGCCGATCCGACGAAGGTGAAGGAGATCCTCGAAGCCGTTTCGATTCCGGTCATGGCGAAGGTGCGCATCGGCCATTTCGCCGAAGCGCAGGTCCTTCAGGAGCTGGGCGTCGATTACATCGACGAATCGGAAGTCCTCACCCCCGCCGATCCGGCCCATCACGTCAACAAGTGGGAATTCACGGTTCCGTTCGTCTGTGGGGCGAGGAACCTGGGCGAGGCCTGCCGCCGGATCGCCGAAGGGGCGGCGATGATCCGGACCAAGGGCGAGCCGGGGACCGGAAACGTCATCGAGGCCGTCCGGCACATGCGGCTGATGAACGAGCAGATTCGCGCCGCGCTGGCCGCTCCGGCGGAGGAGCTGATGACGATGGCGAAGGAGCTCGGCGCTCCGCATCAGATGCTGCTGGCCATCCGCGACGCCGGGCGCCTGCCGGTCGTCAACTTCGCCGCCGGCGGGATCGCGACCCCGGCCGACGCGGCGATGATGATGCAACTCGGGTGCGACGGGATCTTCGTCGGAAGCGGCGTCTTCAAGTCCTCCGATCCGGAGAAGCGCGCGAGCGCGATCGTCCGCGCGACGACGCACTACGACGATCCGAGGATCGTCGCCGAGGTTTCGAGCGGCCTGGGCGAGGCGATGAGCGGCGTCGCGATCGAGGAGATCCCCGAGCACGAGCTGATGCAGACGCGCGGGACATGAGGGTCGGGATCCTCGGCCTGCAGGGGGCCGTTCGCGAGCACGCGCGCAGCCTGTCCCGGCTGGGGGTCGATTCCCGCGTCGTCAAGCGGATCGACGGGCTGTCGGCGATCGACGGACTGATCCTCCCCGGCGGCGAGTCAACGACGATGTCGCTCCTCGCGCACGGCGAGCTGATCGGACGGCTCCGCGCGCTTGCGCGCGATGGGCTGCCGATGTTCGGGACGTGCGCCGGGATGATCCTCCTGGCGAAGGAGGTCGACGGGCGCCCGTCGGAGTCCATCGGGGCGATCGACATCGCGGTCGAACGGAACGCGTCCGGCCGACAGGTCGACAGCTTCGAGGCGACGCTCGACGTCGAAGGGGTCGGCGACGATGTGCCGGCGGTCTTCATCCGCGCGCCGTACATCGTCCGGAGCGGCCCGGGGGTGACGACGATGGCCCGGTACGACGGGTTCGCCGTGATGGCGCGCGAGGGGAACGTGCTGGTGTGCAGCTTTCATCCAGAGCTGACGGACGACGTGCGGATACACCGCCACTTCGTCGAGATGATCGAAGGAAGGAACGCAGGGAAGGGGGCTTGAGGGATGAAGAGAGCGGCAATCAACGGCTTCGGGCGGATCGGAAGGGCGTTCTTCCGCGCCGCGTTCGGGCGTTCGGAACTCGAGATCGTAGCGGTCAACGATCCGTTCTTCACGACGGAGATGGCGCGCTACCTGTTGACGCACGACTCGATCTACGGGCGATTCGACCGCGAGGTGCGTGCAACGGAAAACGGATTGGAGATCGATGGAAAGGCCGTTTCACTCCTCTCCGAGCGGGAGCCGGACAAGCTGCCTTGGGGGCGGATGGGGATCGATCTCGTCGTCGAGTCGACCGGCGTCTTCCTCTCGCCCGAGAAGGCGACGCTGCACCTTCAGGGCGGCGCCAAACGCGTCCTTCTCTCCGCCCCGCCGAAGGGGGAGGGGATCCTTCAGGTCGTCTACGGGGTGAACCACCGCGCGATCGAACCGAGCATGGAGATCGTCTCCGCCGCGTCGTGCACGACGAACTCGTTCGTCCCGGTGATGTACGTCCTCGAGAAGGAGATCGGCGTCGCGCACGCGTTGCTGACGACGGTCCACGCGTACACCGGCGACCAACGGCTCGTCGACGCGCCGCACTCCAAACTGACCCGCGCTCGGGCGGCGGCGATCAACGTCGTCCCGACGACGACCGGCGCGGCGAAGGCCACGACGAAGATCCTCCCGACCCTGGACGGGAAGATGGACGGGATCGCGTTCCGCGTCCCGGTGGCGACCGGATCGGTCAGCGACGTGACCGTCGAGCTGACGAGGGACGTCGCGGTCGACGAGGTCAACGGGCTGTTCCGCCGCTACGCCGACGAAGAGCTCGCCGGGGTCCTCGGAGTGAGCGACGATCCGATGGTCTCCTCGGACGTCGTCGGGGACGATCGACCGAGCGTCGTCGATCTGACGGCGACGCGGGTCGTCGACGGGCGGTTCCTGAAGGTCATGGCGTTCTATGACAACGAGTGGGGGTACACCCACCAGCTGCTGCGGGTCGCGCTCCTTCTCTAGCCTCGTCGAAAGCGGGAGGCGCGCCGTCGAAGGGCTGATCGGTCTGTTCTTCCCACCGCACTGCGCGCTGTGCGGCGGGAGGCTCGACGCCCTACGGGTTCTGTGTCCGGCGTGCGAGGGGGACCTCCCGGAGCTTCCCGGGCCGCGCTGCCGGCGTTGCGGAGAAGCGCTCTCCGATCCGTCGCTCGACCTCTGTCTGCGATGCGGGACGCGGGAACGCGCCGTCGACCGCTTCGGCTCGCTCGGCCCGTACGACGGTCCGTGGGGCGAACTGGTCCGCGCGTTGAAGTTCGACAAGGAGGTGGCCGTCGGTCGGTTCCTCGCGGGGCGGATGGCCGAGTGGGTCCGCGCATACGGCATCGCGGAGGCGTTCGACCTGATCACGTTCGTCCCGATGTCGCCGCGGGACCGCCGCGAGCGAGGATTCAACCAGGCTGAGCTCCTGGCGCGCGGCCTCGCGAAACGGCTCCGGCGCCCCGTGTGTAGGATCTTGACGAAGGCCCGGGTCACGCCGCCGCAGGGGAGCCTGTCCGCGCGGGAGCGGCGGACGAACTTGCGGGACGCCTTCCGGCTGTTACGATACGGTGGGGAACGGGTCCTTCTCGTCGACGATATCGGCACGACCGGATCGACGGCGGAGGAATGCGCTCGGGCGCTCAAGCGTGGTGGCTACGAATCCGTGACGGTTCTGACGGTCGCCCGGGCCTGAAGGAGAGCGGGATGCATGTATCGTCGATCTGCCTGGGTCCCTTGGCGACGAACGCCTATCTGGTCGAGTCGGACGGGGCGACCGTGCTGGTCGACCCGGCCGAGGATTCGGAGGCGCTTTCGTCCTTTCTCGGCGACGCGTCCGTCGACGCCGTCGTCCTTACCCACGGGCACTTCGATCACATCGGCGGCGCCTGGTCCTGCAACGGAGCGAAGGTCATGATGCACAAGGCGGATCTGCCGTACGTCGATCGCTTTTACCCCGGCCACCGGCCGATCGATCGGTACCTGGACGAAGGGGACGAGATCGTCGTCGGGCTGAGGGTGCTTCACACGCCGGGGCATTCCCCAGGGAGCATCGTCGCCGCCGCCGATGGCGTCCTTTTCGTCGGGGATCTTCTGTTCGCCGGGTCGATCGGACGGACCGATTTGCCCGGCGGATCGCCGCGCGAGATGGATGCATCCCTCCGCCGGATCGCGGGGCTGAAGGGGGATCCAATCGTCTACCCGGGGCACGGAGACGCCACGACACTCGGAAGGGAGCGCGGGACGAATCCGTTTCTGGCATTCATGCGATAGGCCAGCGAGGTGGTCGATGAAAGGGAGCCGGGCGGACGTTCAGGCGATCAAGGCGCGGGTCGATGTGATCGGCCTGATCTCCCGTTACGTCTCGCTGTCCAAATCGGGGGCCAACTTCAAGGGCCGCTGCCCGTTTCACAAGGACGACACCCCGTCGATGGTCGTCAACGCGGAGAAGGGGCTCTGGCACTGCTTCGGCTGCGGTGAGGGAGGGGACGTCATCGCTTTTCTGATGAAGATCGAGCGCCTGTCGTTCATCGAGGCGGTGAGACGGCTCGCCGACGAGGTCGGGATGTCGTTCGAGGTGAGCGAGGACGGCGAACGGCAGAAGCTCCGTCAGATCACCGCCGAGGCGGTGGAGTACTTCGCCGCCAACCTGACCGGGTCCGCGGCGGGGGGGAAGGCGCGCGCGTATCTCTTGGAGCGCGGGTACGACGAGGCGTCCTGGGCTCGCTACGGCCTCGGCTACGCGCTGCCGGGATGGGACAACCTGAAGCGGCGGTTCGGATCGCGCCACGGCGAGGCGACGCTCGTCGAGCTCGGCCTCCTCGTTCAGGGGGACGGAAGCACGTACGATCGATTCCGCGATCGAACGATCTTCCCGATTCACGACCTTTCCGGACGCCCGATCGCGTTCGGCGGCAGGGCGTTCGACGGCGAGCCGAAGTACCTCAACTCCCCCAAGACGCCGCTGTTCGACAAAGGACGCCTCCTCTACGGGCTGGCGTGGGCGCGGGACGGGTTGTCGGCGACGCGGACCGCGGTCCTCGTCGAGGGGTACACCGACGTCCTGACGCTTCACCAGGCCGGTCTGAAGAACGCCGTCGGGAGCATGGGGACGTCGCTGACGCAGGGGCAGGCCGATCTGCTGAAGCGGTTCGTCGATGAGGTGGTGATCTCCTACGATCAGGACGCGGCCGGCGGCGCGGCGGCGATCCGAGGGATGCAGATCCTGCGGAACAGCGGGCTCGGCGTGCGCGTGGCGCGGCTGCCCAGCGGCGAGGATCCGGACGGGCTGGTCCGGCGCGAGGGGGCTGAAGCGATGGAGTCGGCGATCCGGGCGGCGGTCCCGTTTTACCGGTTCTTCGTCGAGCGGGTCCTCGCGGAGCACGATCCGTCGACGATCCGCGGCAAGGAACGGATCCTCGATGCGGTGCGGGAGTTCTATCAGGCGGTCCGCGTCCCGACGTTACGCGAGGAGATCGAGAGGCACCTCGCCGACGTCCTCGATCTCTCGATCGAGAGCGTGCGGAGGGAGCTTCCTCGGCGTCGGGACGTCCATTGGTCCGATCGGGACGCTCCGAGTGCGGTCGAGGAGACGTGGGGGGAAGAGGAGGTCCTCCTCGCCCTCCTCCTCCGCGGGGACATCACCTGGGATCGGATCTCCGGGGCCGTGACGCCCGAGGCCTTCTCGGAGGAGAATCGGCCGATCGTCGAGGCGTTGGCGTCCGGCGTTGCGGAATCGGCCTCGCTGGTTGACCATCTGGATGAGGAATCATCGCGACGGGCGAGCTATTACGCCCTGGCGCCTGTCCGATTCAGCGACACGGACAAGGCGGTGAAGGACGCCCTCGCGCGATTGGTGCCGTTGCCCGAGGTCGAGCAGGAGCTGAAGGATCTGACAAGCCGGCTCGAGGAAGCCGCGGAGGCGAGGGATTGGGAGCGATGGGACAGGTTGATGGAGAAGAAGATCGCGCTGAAGACGAAGAAACTGACCGCGAAGGGGGTTGAATGACCGCCAAGAAGCAGAAGGGGACGACCAAGAAGGATCCGGCAGAGGCGAAGCGCACTGTCGCCGAGGCCGAGTTCGACGCCTCCGTCGACGAGCCCTCTCTGCCAACAGAGGGCGAGAACGGCGGAAGCGACGACGAGGACAAGGCGTCGGTCGACCCCCTCGAGGACGATCTGACCGATCCGGAGGACCTGCTCGAGGACGAGGAAGCGGACGCGGAGACCGAGGAGATCCTCGGGGAGAGCGTGGCGAAGCGGGCCCTCAAGGCGCAGATGGCGTCGCAATGGAGGGATCGCGATGCGTCCACACGTCGCGAGGACCCGGTCAAGACCTACCTTCGGGAGATCGGGAAGGTCCCGCTTCTGACCAAAGAGGGGGAGGTGGAGCTGGCCAAGGCGATGGAGATCGGCGCGTACGCCGAACTGTCGATCGCCGTGCTGGTGGGGAAGGACGCGAGGACGAAGCTGAAGAAGAGCAAGGATCTCTCCGACGTCGAGCGGGTCGAGATCGAGGACCTGGTCGAGAAGGGGAACGCGGCGGCCGAGCTCCTCGTCTCCTCCTCGTTCGAGGAGAAGCTCGGCGACGAGCTTCCTCAGAAACCGATCCTCGACGAGCTGAACGGGCTCGTCCGCACCGGGCGCGCGGCGCGCGATCGGCTGACCATTTCGAACCTGCGCCTCGTCGTCTCGATCGCCAAGCGCTACATGAATCGCGGTCTATCGTTCCTCGATCTGATCCAAGAAGGGAACATGGGGCTGATGAAGGCGGTCGAGAAGTTCGACTACACGCGTGGCTACAAGTTCTCGACCTACGCGACGTGGTGGATCCGCCAGGCGATCACCCGGGCGATCGCCGACCAGTCGAGGACGATCCGCGTCCCGGTCCACATGATCGAGACCGTGCGAGAGCTGAACCGGGTCAAGCGCGAGTACATTCAGTCCCACGGATCGGCCCCGACCCTGGAGGATTTGTCCGAGCTGACCGGGATGTCGATCGACAAGATCAAGAAGGTGGAGAGCGTCTCGCAGTACACCGCCTCGCTCGAGCGGCCGATCGGCGACGAGGACGAGGACACGCTCGGCGATTTCATCGAGGACCCGTCCTCGCCGTCTCCGACGAAGGAGACGTTCCGGATGTTCCTCCGCGAGCAGCTCTCCCGCGCGCTCGATCAGCTCGACGAACGGGAGCGGGAGATCCTCAAACTCCGGTACGGGCTCGAGGACGGGCACCCGAGGACCCTGAAGGACGTCTCGCTCAAATTCAACATCACCCGGGAGCGGGTCCGCCAGATCGAGATCAAGGCGATCGAGAAATTGAAGCACCCGTCCCGCCGCGCCGAGTTGAAACGGTTCCGCGAGCTCCTTCTCGCGGAGGAGTAGAGGCCGCGTGGACCGGCCGACCGGGGAGCATCGGGATCCGGTCCTGGTCCTCCTCGGACCGACGGCGGTCGGCAAGACGGCGGTTGGCGTCGAGGTCGCGTCGCGGATCGGCGGGGAGATCGTCTCTGCCGACTCGCGGGCGTTCTTCGTCGGCCTCGACATCGTCACCGACAAGCCGTCCGAAGCGGAGCGCCGGGGGATCCCGCACCATCTGATCGATTCCGTTTCGATCCGCGAGTCCTACGATGCGATGGCCTTTCGGCGCGACGTCGAACGGCTGATCCCCGAGATCCGCACCCGCGGCCGCGCCCCGATCGTCGTCGGGGGAGGGACCCTCTACCTGGGGGCGATCCTCCGGGGGATCTTCGAGGGACCGCCGAGGGACGACGCCCTCCGCGCGGCGATGGCGGAGTGGAGCGTCGGCGAGCTGTACGAGCGGCTCGCCTCGATCGACCCGGTCGCCGCCGAGGCGATCCATCCGAACGATCGCCTCCGGATCACGCGGGCCCTCGAGGTTTACGAGCTGTCCGGACGGCCGATCAGCGCGTGGCAGGCCGACGCCGCTCCGATGCCGTATCCGTGTTTTGTCGCCGGCCTCCGCCGGGGTCGCGACGAGCATCGGGCCGCGATCGCGGCCCGCGTCCGCCGGATGATCGACCGCGGCCTGGTCGATGAGATCGCGCGTCTTCGGGAGAACGGCCTCGATCCGGAGTGCCAAGCCTATCGGACGATCGGCGTGCCTGAGGCGATCGCCTTCCTCGACGGTCGAACCTCGGAACGCGAGATGGAGCGTGAGATCGTGAGCAGGACCTGGCGGCTCGTCCGGAGGCAGAATGCCTGGTTCCGGCGCGAGAAGGGTGTATGCTGGTGGGACGTGACCGGGCGGCCTGCGGCCGCGATCGCGGAGGGGATCGCCGTGGCCTGGGATCGGCATTTGGAGGCGGGCGATGGCGGGCGTTGACGAGCGATGGGTGCTGAGGGCGGCCGATCAGCGGGCGCTCGACGAGCGCGCCTACGCGTCGGGAATCGAGCAGGACGCGTTGATGGAGAGCGCCGGCACGAACGCCGCCGAGTGGATCCTGGGACGCCTTCGTCCGGCGAGCGCGGTCGTCCTCGTCGGACCCGGCGGGAACGGCGGCGACGGGCTCGTCGTCGCCCGGCGCCTGCACGAAGCGGGGGTCGACGTCGCGACG
Source organism: uncultured Thermotogae bacterium (assembly GCA_964530075.1). Taxonomy (GTDB): domain Bacteria; phylum Bipolaricaulota; class Bipolaricaulia; order UBA7950; family UBA9294; genus JANQEA01. Next base: position 35,003 of record CAZGXU010000004.1, on the reverse strand, counting down.
TTCGGGCTCGCTGCGGCCTCCGAATCCTCCCCGGCGACGGCGCGGATGGCCGAGCGGCTCGACGCCGCAGGCGGGAAGCCGGTCCGACGCACGTCCGACAGCGGATTGGCCGAGGCGCTCGATCGGGCCGACTGCGTCGTCGACGGGCTGTTCGGGTGCGGCCTGAGCCGCCCGTTGGACGGGCCGGCCCTCCGCGTCGTCGAGCGGGTGAACGAGAGCCGGGCGAAGACGGTCAGCCTCGATCTGCCGAGCGGGCTGGCCTCGGACGGCGGCGGGATGATCGGAGGGGCGGTCCGCGCCGACGTCACCTTGGCGATGGCCTTCCTGAAGCCGGCGCACCTCCTCTACCCGGCGGCGGATCACTGCGGGAACACCGCCGTCGTCGACGTCGCCTATCCCGAATCCGTCCTCCGGCCGGCCGAGGCGTGGGCCCGGGTCTGCGAGCGGGCCGGGATTCGCCGGCGCCTGCCGGTCCGCCGCCCGGACGGGCACAAGGGGACGTTCGGCCGTGTCCTCGTCCTCGCCGGGTCGATCGGAATGACCGGGGCGGCGATCCTCTGCTGTCGCGCCGCCCTCCGCGCCGGGGCCGGGCTGGTCCACCTCGCCGTGCCGGCGTCGCTCGATCCGATCCTCGAGGCGGCCCTCCCGGAGGTGATTACGGTCCCGGTGGACGATGAGGGCGGCCGCTTCGGAAGCATCGACGACCCCCGTCTCGATGAGGCGATGAAGCGGGCCGACGTGCTGGCCATCGGCCCGGGCCTGTCGCGCGCCCCAACGACGCTGGCCGCGGTGCGGGCGATCGTCGGTCGCTTCCCGGGCCCGATCGTCCTCGATGCCGACGGTCTCTACGCGCTGGACGGACACGAGGACGTCCTGGACCGGCTCGCCGGGCACGCGATCCTCACGCCGCATCCGGGCGAACTCGGCGCGCTGATCGGCGAAGCGCCCGACGAAATCGACGCGGAACGACGCGACCGCGCGCGCTCCTTCGCCGTCGACCGCGGGGTCGTTCTCGTCCTCAAGGGACGGCCGACGGCGATCGGTCTTCCGGACGGGGACGTCTACTTCAATCCGACGGGAAACGATGGACTCGCCACCGGAGGGAGCGGCGACGTGCTCACCGGCCTGATCGCCGGGTTCGTCGCCGGCGGGGGCGCGCTTGCCGATGCAGCCCTCGTCGCGGCCTACGTGCACGGCCTGGCGGCGGAGGTCTACGCGCGCGACCGTGCGCCCCGCTCGTTGATCCCCTCGGACGTGATCGAGTTTCTCCCCCAAGCGCTGCGGGAGATCGAAGGATGAGGCTGATCGACAGCCACGCTCACCTCGACGACCGCGCGTTCCGGGTGGACCGCGCTGCCGTGATCGCGCGCGCGTTCGCCGCCGGGATCGGGATCATCACGATCGGATCCGATCTTCGTTCGAGCCGAGAGGCCGTCCGCCTGGCCGAGCGGCATCGCCGGATCTGGGCGGCCGTCGGTGCTCATCCGCACGGGGCGAGACACGTCGACGCGAGCACGCTTCAGGCGTTCGGGCGATGGGCGAAGCACGACGCCGTGGTCGCGATCGGAGAGATCGGCCTCGACTACTACCGGGATCTGTCCCCGCGGGACGTGCAGCGGAGGGCCTTCCGGGAGCAGCTCGACCTGGCGCGCCGGCTCGACCTGCCGATCTGTCTGCACGACCGCGAATCGACCGACGACCTTCTCGAGATCCTCCGCGAGGCGCCCGGCGAACATCGGGGCGTCGTTCACTCGTTCCTCGGCGGTTCGGATCTCGCTCGGGCGTTCCTTGACCTCGGCCTTCACCTCGGGATCGGCGGACCGGTGACCTTCCCGAAGAACGGAGCCCTTCGCGAGGCCGTCCGGGGCGTTCCCATCGAACGTCTGCTGATCGAGACCGACGCCCCGTACCTCACGCCGGTCCCGTACCGCGGCCGGAGGAACGAACCGTCGTACGTCGTGCACGTCGCCGGCGAGGTCGCGAAGCTGAAAGGGGTCGACGTCGAGGACATCGCTCGACGGACGACCGAGAACGCGGTCCGGCTGTTCGGATTGACGATCTGACCTCGATCCCCGCCGGAGCGGAGGCTCGGTGAGCCGCCGCGGCCCAGAGCGCAACCGTCGGTTCTCCTTTCGGACCCAGCGTCGGTTGGATATGATCCGTCGACCGCGGACGGCTCTGGCCCGTCGCGGCGACGGGTGATGCGGGATGGACTTCGAACGCAATCTGGAGGGATTTCTGGCGCGGGCGCGGGTCGTCGCGGACCCGTGTCGGGAGGAGCTGATCCGCGCCGCGGTCGATCGCGACGAGGCGAAGGTGAGCGCGTCCGGCGCCCTGGCGACATGGACCCCGCCGGAATCGACCGGACGGAGCCCGGCGGACACGGTCATCGTTCGGCGCGCCGCGAGCCGGGCGACGATCGACTGGGATTCGCCGAACAACCTGCCGATCGACGAGGAGACCTTCGATCGGATCGTCGAGGACGCGTTCGCGGCGCTCGCCGACAAGGATCGCATCTACGCGCTCGACCGGGCGGTCGGTGCGGATCCGTCGTACGCCCTTCCGGTCAAGATCGTCACCGACCGCGCGTTGACGGCCCTGTTCGCCGACAACATGTTCCGCCCCGTTCCCGATGGGCTCGAAGGGAGCGTCTTCGCAGATCGCCCGTTCCGGTTGCTGGCTCTCCCGTACGACAAGCTCGATCCCCGGCGGTACGAAGGGCGGCTGCGGATCGATCCGCGGATCGGCGGGACATCGACGATGGTCATCGGGATGGATTTCGATCGACGGATCGGGGTCGTCTACGGCTCGGCCTACGGCGGCTCGGTGAAGAAGCTGATCTTCACCGTCGCGAACTACCTGTTGCCCGCCGAAGGGATCCTTCCGCTTCACTGCTCGGCGAACGAAGGGCCGGACGGCGACATCGCGCTCCTGCTCGGCCTGTCCGGCACGGGGAAGACGACGCTCTCCGCCGACCCGCGTCGCGCGCTGCTCGGCGACGACGAGCACGGATGGAGCGATCGCGGGATCGCGAACTTCGAGAACGGCTGCTACGCGAAGCTGATCGGTCTCGATCCTGAGAAGGAACCGGAGATCCATCGTGCGGTCCTGCATCAGGCCGCCTTCGAGAGGCACGGTGCGATCGTCGAGAACGCGGTGATGCGTCCGGACGGCACGTTCGACCTGGCCGACGACCGCTTCACGCCGAACACCCGCGGTTCGTATCCGCTCCGGTTCCTCTCGAACGTGAAGCCATCGTCGACCGGCGGGCATCCCCGGACGATCCTCTTCCTCACCGCCGACGCGAACGGGGTCCTTCCTCCGATCGCTCGCCTGACGAAAGAGCGGGCGATGCTCTGGTTCTTGATGGGCTACACGAGCAAGCTGGCCGGGACCGAGACCGGCGTCCTCGAGCCGAAGACGACCTTCTCCCGGTTCTTCGGCGAGCCGTTCATGCCGCGCAACCCCGACGTTTATGCGCGGATGCTCGGCGAGAGGCTCGACGCGCACGGGACCGACGTCTACCTCGTCAATACCGGATGGAGCGGCGGACCGTACGGGACGGCGGGCCGGATGGACATCACGCTGACCCGGACGATGGTCCACGCCGCCCTGTCGGGGCGGCTGCGCTCCGCGGCGTACGACGAGGACGAGCTCTTCCACGTCTCGGTCCCGCGCTCGTGCCCGGAAGTGCCGTCGGAGATTCTCAACCCGCGCAACACGTGGAAAGACGGCGCGGCGTACGACGCCCGCGCGAAGAGGCTGGCCGGCGAATTCTCCGCCCACTTCGACGCGGCGTACGGGGACAAGGGGATCGATCCGTCGGTCGTCGCGCAGTGTCCTGGGCGTTGAGCCGCCCGAGCGGGCTGAACGTCCCGGAGTTTGGGGTCTTCGAGTTGCTCCGCAACTCTACGCCCTCGGAGTTTGACGCACGCGTCAAACTCCGGTCTGGTGACGTGACGTACGTCTGATGAGCAAAGGCGGCTCAGCGAAACCGCGATCGGAGATCGTCCCACAAGGCGCGAAGGGCGAGGCGCAATTTCCGCAGCAGGGGTAGATGCGGGCTTCGCGGCCACTTCCAGACGACACCGACGATGAGGAGGACGACGCCGACGGTGAGGAGGAAGTGGAGGAATCCCGACGACAGGCTGAGGACGATCGCGATGATCACGACCGAAAGGCAGAGGGCGAAGTCGGTCGCGGAGCTGTATCGGAGCTGTCGGCGGAGCGCGTTTCGCAGGCCCCGGTAGGCAAGCCGGATCTTCGCCGGCGGGGGCGCGTCGATCCCACGCGGCCACTTCCAGGCGATCCCGATCAGCATCAGGACGATGAGGGCGTCGACGAGTGTCCCGAGGACGCCGAGAATCAGCCCGAGAACGACGGCCAACGCCAGCAGTGCGAGCGCCAACAGCAGCAGGGCGATCGGAAGCGGCGAGAACACGAACGCGGCGGCCAGCCCGCGAAACGGGATCAGCAACGGGACGAAGACCGCGAGCAGGACGAGCCGCAGAATCCAAACCACCAGCATCGATACCGTCCCTTTCGCCCGTGCGCCGGAAGTCCACTTCGAAGCTCGCTTCCGGTGGGATTATCGAGGTCAGCGCGGCGAACGGCAAGAGACCGTCGTCGCGGGGTTGCCCTCTTGACATCGTAACAGTGTGATGTTATACTGCGACTTCGATTCGGGAGGTGGTTCGATGGGACCGACGGTCTACGAGGTCGAGAAACAGATGTGGATGCGATATGATGAATTGCTCAAAAAGAGCCGCATCGTGGCCGAAATCAATCGCCGCGCACGCGGCCGGTGGAGGCCGCGCGTCGGCCCGTGCGAGACGGAGCGCATCCGCGTGGCGCGAGCAAGCAAAACAATGTGTTGATTCACTGGAGTGTGCCATGGATGAGGAACGACTGATCTCGAAGAAGGAGGTCCTCGCGAAGATGGGGATCTCCTACGGCCAGCTCTACCGGTGGAAGCGGAAGGGGCTCATCCCGGAGGTCTGGTTCATCCGCCGGTCGACGTTCACCGGACAGGAGACGTTCTTCCCTCGGGACAAGATCCTCGAACGGATTGCGCGGATCAAGGAGATGAAGGACGAGCATCCGCTCGACGATCTCGCCGAGCTGATCACGACGCGCGTCAACGCCAAGCTGAGGGTGGCTCTGGCGAAGCTCGAACGGGTCGGATGGCTCGACGACGACCTGCTGCGGACCTGCTGCGTCGGCGAGGTATCGGACGAGGCCGTCTCGATCTGGCAAGCGTTCGAGCTTGGGGTGCTCAGCCGGCTGCGGCGAAGCGCGCGCGACGAGGAGATCGATCTTGTTCGGAGGACCCTCGAACAGGAGAAAGGCAAGGCGTTGCTTGACCGGGTCTCGGAGAACGGGATTCAGCTCTACCTGCTTCGGAAACGCGTGGCGTCCGGGGGGATCTCGGCGCAGATCAGCCTCGTGGCGCTGACGGAGGAAGGCGCGGTCTTCGATCCGGAGATCGAGGTGGTGACAACGGTTGACCTGCCGACCGTGTTGCAGCGGATCAAGCTCGACCTCGCCTCGACCGAGGAGCGGCCGGCGGCGAAGACGAACGACGAACAGGCCCGCCAGGCGGAGCCTGAAGAAGACGAGGTGGAACCATGAGCGACGAACGACGATCAGTGAGCATATCCGGGTCCGGCCGCCTCGGCGGCGGCGAGTACACCCGGGTCGGGATCTCCGGATCGGGCAGAATCGACGGCGATCTCGTCGCCGAGGAGCTGAGGATCTCCGGATCGTGCCGGGTGTCGGGACGGACCGAGGCCGGACAGATCACGGTTTCGGGCAGCGGGAAGTTCGGCGGAGCGGTCAGGGTGGACGAGATGCGCGTCAGCGGATCGGCCAAGATCGAAGGGCCGGTCGACGCGAAGGAGCTCAAGTCCTCGGGGAGCTTCCACGCCGAGGGGGACGTTGCCGCCGAGTACTTCAAGAACAGCGGGAGCTTCCGCGTCGGAGGCGACGTCGAGGCCGACATCTTCAAGGCAAGCGGGGGGTTCGACATCGAGGGCCTCCTGTCGGCCGACAAGGTGGAGATCCGCCTCGCGGGTCGGTGCGTGGCGCGGGAGATCGGCGGGGAGAGGATCCACGTCGAGCGCCCGGATTCATTCGGCGCGACCCTGCTCTCCGGCCTGGCGAAGATGCTGACCGGCGGAGGGACGGCCGAGCTTCGGACGACGCAGATCGAAGGAGACGACATCCACCTCGAGAACACGATCGCCGACGTCGTCCGCGGTACGCGGGTCGAGATCGGCCCCGGCTGTCGCATCGGGACCGTCGAGTACACCGAGACGCTCAAGGTCCACGACGACGCGGAAGTCAAGGAGCGGAAGAAGACATGAGGCCGACCGTATTCGATCGGGAGGAGAATCGGGCGCTTTCCGAGAAGAAGCCTTCGGCGACGGTCCGGGGAGCCGGAGAGCTGAGCGGCGGTGACTACACCAAGATCCTGATCCTCGGTTCCGGAACGATCACCGGCGACGTCCGAGCCGAGCGGCTCCGTTCGTTCGGGTCCGGCGAGCTGCAGGGATTCTCCGAGATCGGGAGTCTCTCCGTGGTTGGGTCCGCATCGTTGGGCGACGGCCTGACCGCAGGGCGCGTGCGTGCGCTCGGCGCGCTCAACGTGCGGGGGCGTTTGGAGGCTCGG
>CAZGXU010000004.1:23194-28233 GCA_964530075.1 uncultured Thermotogae bacterium | reverse complement strand
GGCTCGGCGGGAGCGCCCCGCCGTGAACCGAGGGTCGTGAATCGTGCACTCACCGTTCGAACCGTCGGAATGGGGAGGCTGGTATGGGAACCGTAGACGGGCGCTGGAAGGCCCGCTTCTTCACGGTTTGGACGGGGCAACAACTGTCATTGGTCGGCAGTCGCGCGGCCCAGTTCGCGTTGGTGTGGTGGCTGACCACCACGACCGGCTCGGCGACGGTCCTCGCCTCGGCGTCCCTGGTCGCCCTGCTGCCCAACATCCTCCTCGGGCCGTTCGTCGGCGCATTGATCGATCGCTGGAACCGGCGCGTCGTGATGATCGTCGCCGACTCGTTCATCGCGCTCGTCTCGCTGTGGCTCGCGTACATGTTCTGGATCGGGTCGATGCAGGTTTGGGATGTCTACATCGTGATGCTGGCGCGGTCGCTCGGCGAGACGTTCCACTGGCCGGCGATGGCGGCGTCGACGACGTTGATGGTCCCCGAGAGGAACTACACGCGAATCGGCGGGTTGAACCAGACGATCCACGGGCTGCTCAGCATCATCGGGGCCCCGCTCGGGGCGCTCCTGATGTCACTGATGCCGCTGCACGGCGTGATGCTGGTCGACGTGGGCACGGCGGCGTTCGCCGTGGCGCCGCTGTTGTTTCTGTTCATCCCGCAACCGGCTCGGGAACACGTCGCCGCGATCAAGGCTCGGTCGTTCTTTGCCAATACCCGCGACGGGCTTCGATTTGTCCTCGGATGGCCGGGGCTGATCGCACTGCTCATCGGAGCGTCGGTGCTGAAGATCGCGCTGATGCCGGCGTTTTCACTGTCGCCGCTGTTGGTCTACGATCATTTCGGCGGTGGGGCCGCCGAGCTGAGCCTGTTCGACGCGATCGCCGGTGGCGGGGTCTTCGCCGGTGGCCTGTTGCTCAGCGTCTGGGGCGGCTTTCGAAGGAAGGTGTTCACGATCCTGATGGGACTCGGCGGGATCGGCGCAGCGTGCATCGTGCTCGGCCTGACGCCGGCGAACATGCTGTGGTTGGGGCTGGTCAGCGTCTTCGTGGTCGGAGCGATGATCTCGATGACCGATGGCCCGATCTCGGCGCTGCTGCAGGCGGCAGTACCGGCCGAGATGCAGGGACGGGTGTTCGGACTGCTCGGAAGCCTGTTCTCGCTGACCACGCCGATCGGATTGGCGATCGCCGGCCCCGTGGGGGACGTCATGGGCGTGCCGTTCTGGTTCTTCCTGGCCGGCGTCATCTGCGCCGCCGTCGGGGTGGCCGGCTTCTTCGTCCGTCCGTTGGTCCACATCGAGGATCAGAAGGCGGCGGTCGACGGTCGGTCAGCGGATGAACTCCCGGCGGCGGAAGCCGCGGCGAGCCCGAGCTACGGCATCGTCAACGATTGACGGTGTGAATCGCCCTTCCCAGCGCGTTCTCGGCGGCCTCCTTCAACCCCTCCGGGAGCGTCGGGTGGGGATGGATCGCATCGGCGATCGCCTCCAACGTGAGCCCGTTCTGGACCGCGATCGCTGCCTCCGAGATGAGGTCGGACGCCTCGGCTCCGACGATCTGCACGCCGAGGAGGCGGTGATCGTCCCCGTCGGCGACGACCTGGAAGAACCCGTCCGGCTCGCGCATCCCGAGCGCCTTGCCGAGCGCGGCATACGAGAAGCGACCGACGAGTGAACCTCGCTCACCGGCCGTTCGCTCGGAGAGCCCGACCGAAGCGATCTCCGGGTCGGTGAAGATCGCCTGCGGGATCCGATCGTGGTCGATCGACCGCATCTCCCCCCCGGCGAGCGCCTCGGCGAGCGCGATGCCCTCGGCCGACGCCTTGTGGGCGAGCATCGGGCCGGCTACCAGATCCCCAATCGCGTACACGCCCTCCGCCGAGGTCCGCAGCGTCCCGTCGACCGGCAAGAAGCCGCGGCGGTCCGGTTCGACGCCGACGGTCTCCAAGCCCAGACCGGCTGAGTTCGGTCGGCGCCCGACGGCGACGAGGGCCCGATCGACGGGAATCGCTTCGCCGTCCTTGATGCGGACCTCCGGGCCGCCGCCATGGGTTCCGATCGATTGAGCCGCCGTCCCGGTGCGTACGTCGATCCCCTGCAGCTTGAGCGAGCGCTTCAGCGTCGCCACGGTCCGTCGATCGAGGTCGACGACCGGCAGGATCTCCGGCAGGAGCTCGACGACCGTCACCAAGCTCCCGAGCCGGTTGTAGATCGTGGCGAGCTCCAACCCGATGACGCCGCCGCCGATGACGGCGAGCCTTTCGGGGATCTCGCTCAGCGCCAGCGCGTCGTCCGACGACCAGACGAGCGGATCCTCGAACGAGAAGCCCGGGATCTCGATCGGCGTCGACCCGGTGGCGAGGACGATCCGCTCGGCGGACAGGGTCTCGCCGGTCGACAGCGCGACGCGCCCCGGACCGTCGAGGCACCCCCCGGCGCCGAAGAACGCGACCCCGTTCTTGCCGAGGAGGGTCTCGATCCCATCGACCAACGTGGAGACGACGCCGTCCTTCCACGCGGCCAGCCTCGGCAGCTCGATCTTCGCGGGGCCGAACGCAATCCCCATTTCGCCCGCCGTGGCCGCTTGGCGGACGAGCTTGGTCGCCGAGTAGAGCGCCTTCGTCGGGACGCAGCCCCGGTTGAGGCACGTCCCGCCCAGGGCGTCCCTCTCGATCAACGCGGTCCGCAGCCCGAGTTGGGCGCAGCGAATCGCACAGACGTAGCCCCCCGGTCCTCCGCCGATGACGACGACTTCGTAGTCCATCTTCTCCCTCCGGGGCCAACCGTATCCGCCGTTCGAGCGTCCGGCAAACCCTCGCGGTTGATGATCCGCCCCGGGGGGCCGAGAATCGCCGCCGATGACGGCCAAAAAGGACGATCGGTTTCTCCTCGGGTGCCACCTGTCGATCGGCAGGGGCTTCCCCCGGTCCGTCGACGAGGCGGAGGAACTGGGGAACGCCGCGCTGCAGTTCTTCTCGCACAACGCGTCGGCGTGGCGGATGAAGGAGCTCACCGACGAGATCGCTGGCGCGTTTCGCGAGCGACGATCCGCCTCGTCCGTCGCCTATCTCGTCGTCCACACGATGTACCTGCTCAACCTGGCCAGTCCGGACGACGACCTGCACGAGCGCTCGGCCGAAGCGCTGATCGAGGAGGTCCGGCGGGCCGGACTGCTGGGGGCCGATGCATTGGTCACCCACCTCGGCGCGCACGTCGGGAGCGGCATCGAGGCCGGGATCGCCCGGATCGTCGGCGCGCTCGGCCGACTCGTCGGATCGCCGGCCTGGGCCGAGGCGGGCGGCCTCCGCCTCCTGCTCGAGAACACCGCCGGATCCGGGACGACGATCGGTTCTTCGTTCGACGAACTCGCGGCGATCCTTGCCGCGGTCGATGATGCGACGCGGATCGGCGTCTGCCTCGACACGTGCCACGCGTTCGCCGCCGGCCACGATCTGCGGGCGCGGCAGGCGGTCGACCGGACGCTGGAGCGATTCGATCGCGCCGTCGGACTCGATCGCCTTGAGATGATCCACCTCAACGACTCGCGGTTCCCGCTCGGTTCGCGGCGGGATCGCCACGCCCACATCGGGCGCGGCTCGATCGGCGCGGAGGGCATCGGCGCGGTCGTCCGACATCCCCGTCTTCGCGACCTGCCGTTCGTGCTCGAGACCCCGAAAGCGATCGATGGTCGGCCGGATGCGGACCGGATAAACTTGGCGACGGTCCGGAGGTTGCGGGCGCGGAAGGAGGGCCCATGAAGCTGTTCATCGATACGGCGAACGTGTCGGAGATCCGAGAGATGGCCTGGCTGATCGACGGCGTGACGACGAATCCGACGCTCGTCGCGCGGGAGAAGCGGCCGTTCGCGGACGTGATCGCCGAGATCTGCGAAATCGTCGACGGCCCGGTCAGCGCCGAGGTCACCGCGCTCGACACGGGCGGGATGGTCTCCGAGGCTCGCGACCTCGCCGCGATCCACGACAACGTCGTGGTCAAGATCCCGATGACCGAGCCCGGGATGGAGGCGGTCAAGCGGCTCTCCGCCGAGGGGATCGGAACGAACGTGACCCTCGTCTTCTCGGCCAATCAGGCCCTCCTCGCCGCCAAGTGCGGCGCGAGGTTCGTGTCGCCATTCGTCGGCCGGATCGACGACGTTGGCGGAGACGGCATGGGGCTGGTCGCCGAGATCCTCGCGATCTACGCGAACTTCGCGTTCCACACCGAGGTCCTCGCCGCGAGCATCCGCCATCCGCGGCACCTGTTCGAGGCGGCGACCCTGGGGGCCGACGTCGCGACCGTCCCCTACGCCGTACTGAAGAAGTCCTTCCATCACCCGCTGACCGACGCGGGGATCGAGCGGTTTCTCAAGGACTGGGAGGGGGTTCCGAAGTGAGCTTCGATCGGATGGAAGGGACGCGCGACGCCTACGGGAAGACCCTCGCGCAGCTCGGACACGAGGACCCGCGGATCGTGGTCCTCACGGCCGATCTCGCCGGGTCGACGAAGACGGCGTTGTTCGCCGCCGAGCATCCCGACCGGTTCTTCAATATGGGCGTCGCCGAGGCGAACATGATCGGGACGGCGGCAGGATTGGCGATGAGCGGGTATCGACCGTTCGCCTCGACGTTCGCCGTATTCGCCACGGGGAAGATGTGGGAGCAGATCCGCCAGGTCGTCGCGTATCCGAACGTGCCGGTGCGGATCGTCGCCACCCACGCCGGCCTGACGGTGGGGGAGGACGGGGCGAGTCACCAGATGCTGGAGGACGTATCGAACATGCGGGTCCTCCCGCACATGCGCGTGGTCGTCCCCGCCGACGCCGTCGAAGCGGCGGCGGCGACGCGGTTCGCCGCCTCGTGCGACGACGGACCGATCTACGTACGGCTCGCCCGCGCCCCGTTTCCGGTGATCCACGACGAGGCGTTCTCGTTCGAGCTGGGGAAGGCTGAGGTCCTCGCCGGGGGGGGCGACGTGACGATCGTCGCCTGCGGCGTGATGGTCTCGGTCGCCCTGGAGGCGCGCGAGCGGCTCGCCGGGAAC
>CAZGXU010000004.1:0-23184 GCA_964530075.1 uncultured Thermotogae bacterium | reverse complement strand
GAATGATTTCGCGCATCCTCGCTTCCCATGCGACGAGCGGCTCGCCGGGAACGGAATCTCGGCCGAGGTGATCAACGCGTCGTCGATCAAGCCGCTCGACGCGGAGACGATCGTCTCCTCCGCGGCGAAGACGGGAGCCGTCGTCACGGCGGAGGAGCATCAGATCGCCGGCGGGCTCGGGAGCGCGGTCTGTGAGACCCTGTCGGAGCGGCACCCCACCCGCGTCGTCCGCGTCGGCGTCGACGATCGGTTCGGGCAGTCGGGGAACGCCGACGCCCTGCTCTCCCACTACGGGCTCGACGCCGACGGGCTCGTCGCCGCGGCCAACCAAGTCCTCGCGTCGTAGCCGCCGTCGGTCGATCCGCCGTCCGCGTCAGGCGGTGACCCCGAAGTGGGCCGCGATCTCCGCGACCAGGCCGTCGCGGTTGCTCAATTTGACGCGGAAGAGCGCCAGCTCGCGTCGGACCCTGTGGGCGACGGGGTGGCCGGCGCGGGCGTGGGTGGAGATCAGCAGGGACTTCCCGCTGGCGAGCGCCGACTCCACGGCCGGGACGAAGCCGGGCGCGGCCAGCTCCATCGGGGCGATCTCATCGATCACGACGAGCTCGCATTCATCGACGGCGCGGCGGATGGCGCGCACGCCGATCCCCTCGAGAGAGCGGAGATCGACGGTGTAGCGACCGACCCTCGGACCGTCGCGATGGTGGAGGTGCGCGAGGACGCCCTCCTCGCCCGTGGCGACGTCGACGAGGGAGAAGCCAACCCGGTGCCCGCACACCCGGATCTCCTTGGTGATCATCCCGCCGGCGGAGAGGGGGATCATCTCGAGGAGCCGTTCGATCGCCGTCGTCTTCCCCACCCCCGGGCGGCCGGTGATCGCAACGCGTCCCTTGATCGGCATTTCGTCCGATTCTATCCTCATCGTCATGGCCGACAAGAACGACCTGCTCGATGTGATCGAGGCCGAGCGGGCCCGCCATCCACGAATGGACGGGCGGGACCTCCAGAAGCTGATCTACCAGTCCGTGTTCGGCGGGGATCATCTGCTCGACGATCCGGGACGGTACGCCGACGCCCTGCGGGAGGAGTGGACGAGGCTTCCGACCGACGATCCGGCGGCCGCCGAGTCCGTGCTCCAGCCGATCGGTCCCGGCGGGAAGACGGCTCGGATTCATCTCGCCGCCTGCAAGCGGCTCGGAGTCGACATCGATCGGTTGATCGAGCTGCTCGTCGAGCAGAGACGCAAGAACGGCCGACGGGCGGACTATGCGCGCCGGTGGAACGAGACGATCGCGCTCGCCGCGGCCGGAAGGATCCCGTTCTCCGTCGACGAGCTCGCGCGGTTCGGCGACCCGGAGACCGCTCCACATCACAGTCCGGACTACGGCCCGGCGTCGTATCGGATCGTCAACGACGCGACGGACCGGAAGATGAGCGTGGGGCTGCGCCGTCTCGGGGTTCAAGGATGAAGCCGGGTGTGGAGCGACGGATCGGCCACCTCGACATGGACGCGTTCTTCGCCGCGGTCGAGCAGCTTGATCATCCCGAACATCGCGGCAGGCCGGTCATCGTCGGCGGGCTCGGTCCGCGCGGGGTCGTCTCCACCGCCTCGTACGAGGCGCGGGCGTTCGGGATTCACAGCGCGATGCCGATGGCCGCCGCGCGGAAGCGGTGCCCCGCGGGGATCTACCTTTCACCGCGGTTCTCACGCTACAAGGAGGTCTCCGAAGTCGTCCGGCGGATCCTCCGGCTGTACTCCTCGGTGGTCGAAACCGTCTCCCTCGACGAGGCGTTCTTCGACCTGTCGCAGCACGGGGACTTCGTCGCGGCGGCGGCGGTCGCCCGGCAGATCAAGGAGCGGGTTCGCGGCGAGACGGGGCTCGCCTGCTCAGTCGGGCTCGCCCCGAATCGCTTTCTGGCGAAGCTCGCGTCCGAGCTCGGCAAGCCGGACGGGTTCCTGGCGATCGAGCCGAACGGGGTTCAGGAGCTGCTCGATCCCCTCCCGATCGAGCGGATCTGGGGGGTGGGGAAGGTGATCGGGCGCCGGTTGGGCGGCCTCGGGCTGCTGCGCGTCAGGGATCTCCGGCTCGCGCCGCTCGAGCTGCTCGTCCGCGAGTTCGGCAGCAACGGCCGCCGTCTCCAGCAGTTGGCGTGCGGGATCGACGAGACGCCGCTGCAGAGCGAGACCGAGTCGAAGTCGATCTCCCGCGAGGTGACCTTCCCGTTCGACGTGATCGAGAAGGCGGAGATCGAGGAGGAGGTCCGTCGCCTGGCGCGGGCCGTCGCCGCGCAGCTGCGCGACGAGTCGCTCGTCTGTCGGACGGTGCGGATCAAGATTCGGTACCCGGATTTCCGAACGATCACCCGGCAGACGCGACTCGGTTCGGGGACCGATTCGGCCTATCTGATCGAAGCGCTCGCCGTTCACCTCCTTCACGATCGGGCACGGCTCGACGAGCGGGGGATCCGGCTGATCGGGGTCGGCGTCGGGGACCTGAGCGAGACGCGCGAACGCCAGCTCCCGCTGTTTCACGAGATCGGCTAGTCGACGTGGAGGCGCTGTCTTCGGGGACAAACCGCACCTTGGTGAGGGAACGATTCGATTGAGGTCCGGGTCGAGTCGATCTACGGTCCGGGTGAGGTGATCGCGATGCGGCGGCGGTTCGTTCTGTCGTGGGTGCTTGTTGTCGGAGTAGGCGTTGCGGGATTCTCGATCCCGCTCTGCGAGTACCAGTCGCCGCTGACCGACCTCTCGACGCTGACGCTCAGCTTCTCGTACCAGTATCACAACGATCCCTACGGGCTGGAGGATTACGACGTCAACGAGGGCCTGTTCGGCACCGAATACGTCCGCCTGTTCGACACGCCGGCGTTCGGGTTCGACGTCTCGGTCGAGAACGAGATGCTCATCTCGACGGTCGACATGTCGACGTTCTCCCTCATCGCCGACGGCAACTACAAGCGGTACTTCTCGTCCGAGGACGCCTACTTCGCCTACGCTGGCGCGAGCGTACGGAGTTCGTCGTCGTTCGAGGCGGTCGGCCTGTCGTTCAACGTCGGCCTGGGGTACGGCCGATTCACCGACGTGACGCCGTTGGCGAAGGCCGTCCGGATCGACGAATACCTGGTCGAGAGAGGGAGTCTCACCGGTCACCTTCACGCGGTCGATCAGCAGATCATCGCGCGAGAAATCGGCAGCGCCAGCTCCTACGATTCAGTCGCCGACCTTCTCGCCGTCGTGCAGCAGATCATCGAGGGCTCCGGATTGGTCAGCGCGGGCGGGCTCGACGCGCTCGACATCTCGGAGATCACGCAGCTCATCCAGGAGCGAGGGCTCTCGCGCTACTGCGGATGGGACCTCAAGTTCGGCCTCGGCTACGCGCTTCTCGATCCCTCCGGCGGGAACGATCTGCTGGTCACCGGCGCGTTCAACTACGCGTCCACGGCGACCCCGAAGGGGCAGTTCCTCGTGCAGGGATCGTTTTCGGGACCGATGAATCTTCTCGAGACGAATCGGATCGACCTCACGATCGCCTACGACTTCCTGATCACCGACTTTCTCAATCTCAGTGCGGGATACGACTTCTCGCGCGAGACGTGGGTCGGCGAAGCGACCGACATTCATAACCTCTCGCTCGATCTGCGGTTAACCCCTGTCGATACGGCCGACGTCGTCCTCAGCGTCTCTCTCGAGCATCGTCCGTACTACCTGGAGTGGAACATCGACGTTCAGCTGTCGATTCAGATGGAGCTGCTCTAGGAAGGGCTCCGGCTTCTCGGGATCAGACGACGTGGGCGATCGCCTCGATCGCGCTGCGCATCAGCTTGTCCGACACCAGGTCACGCGCTTCCTCGAGGTCGACGAACCGCGCCTCGGCGATTTCGTCCGCGTTCGGCCTCGGTTCGCCGGCGATGCGGACGCGGTAGAAGACCATGATCCAATGCAGGCACGTGTGCTGTCCGAGCTTGGAGCCGAGGTCGAGGAGTTCCTCGACCGTCGCCTCGGCGCCGATCTCCTCGCGCAACTCCCGCAACACGCCGTCGCTCGGGCTCTCCCCGAACCGCAGGAATCCGCCGGGGAGCGTCCATCGGTCCTTGGTCAGACCGCGGTTCCCTTTGACCAGAAGGACCCTCCCTTCGCGGAAGCAGACGCCCTCGACGACGACGCGCGGCATCGTCGCGTGGACCGCGTCGCGCACCAGCGGGGTCACACGCTCCATCGAGGGGACGTCGTCCTTGCTCGGCCACGCGTGCGGGTGTCCGCCGAGGCGCGGGACGCAGAACCAGACCGGCTCGGCCGTGCGAAGGGGCGCAATCCGTTCGACGTCAAACGGGACCTCGGCGGGGAAGGGAAGGTCGAGGATCGCGTCCCGACGCACGAGGTAAATTCGGCCGTCGCTCTCCACATAGTATCGCGCGTCCACAACGGGCGGATTGTACGGCGGAAGGGCTTGGCGTGCAGGGTTTGAGAAGGGCGAGAGCGGGGGGGATAATCGGGTGTCGATCCTGAAAGGATCGGCGATTGCCTGATGGGAGGCGTTGAAGGCGTGTACAAGATCCTGAAGAAGCGGACCCTCGGCCCGGAGATCCGCGAATACGTCGTCGAAGCGCCGGACGTGGCGCGCGTCGCGAAGGCGGGGCAGTTCATCGTTCTCCGTCTCCACGAACGCGGGGAGAGGATTCCGCTGACCATCGTCGAGTGCGACCCCCAAAGCGGTGGGGTCACCCTGGTCGTTCAGGAGGTCGGTAAGAGCACTCGGGAGATGGGAGATCGCTTCCATGAGGGCGACACGATTCTCGACCTCGCTGGCCCCCTCGGCGAACCGTCGGAGATCGAGAGCTACGGGACCGTCGTCTGCGTCGGCGGCGGCCTGGGAATCGCGCCGCTCTATCCGATCGCCCGCGACCTGAAACGGGCCGGCAACACCGTGATCGGGATCATCGGTGCGCGCAGCGAGGAGCTCCTCTTCTACGAGGACAGGATGTCCGCCGTCTGCGACGAACTCCGCGTGATGACCGACGACGGCTCGAACGGGAACAAGGGGTTCGTCAGCGACCCGCTTCGCGAGATCCTCGCCTCGGGCCGGGAGGTCGAGCGCGTCTGGGCGATCGGTCCGGCGATCATGATGAAGGTCTGCAGCGAGGTGACGCGGGAGTTTGGCGTCCCGACGATCGTCAGCCTCAACTCGGTGATGATCGACGGGACCGGCATGTGCGGCGGCTGCCGGGTGAACGTCGGCGGCGTCGCGAAGTTCGCCTGCGTCGACGGCCCGGAGTTCGACGGCCACCGAGTCGACTTCGACCTGTTGATGTTGCGGCAGGGATACTACGCCGAAGAAGAGGCGTGCGCGCTGGAGCGGTACGTGAAGGGGTCGGCGGAAGGAGCGGCGACGTGATCGTGGAGAAGCAGACCCCGATGCGGGAGCAGGCGCCCGACGTGCGAGGCCGCAACTTCGACGAGGTTCCGTTCGGCTACAGCGAGGACGAGGCGGTCTTCGAGGCCGAGCGCTGCCTCCAATGCAAGGCGGCCCCCTGCGTCGGCGGTTGCCCGGTCGGCATCGATATCCCCGGGTTCATCGAGGACGTCAAGCATCGACGGTTCGCCGAGGCGATCGCACGGATCAAGCGGGACAACACGCTTCCGGCCGTCTGCGGTCGCGTCTGCCCGCAGGAGAACCAGTGCCAGGGCGTCTGCGCCCTCGGCGTCCGGTTCGAGCCGGTCGCGATCGGCCGACTGGAGCGCTTCTGTGCCGATTGGGAGGCGGAGAACGAACCCTGCTGTCCGGATGTCGGGCCCGACACCGGGAAACGGGTCGCCGTGATCGGCGCCGGCCCGGCCGGCCTCACCGCGGCGGGCGAGCTCCGAAAGCTCGGACACGCGGTGACCGTCTTCGAGCTCCTTCACGAGGCGGGCGGCGTCCTGATGTACGGGATCCCCGAGTTCCGGCTTCCGAAGGCGATCGTCCGTCGTGAGATCGACACGCTCTGCCGGATGGGCGTCGTCATCGAGGTCAACAAGGTCGTCGGTCGGGTCTGCACCGTCGACGAGCTCCTCGCGAGCGGCTACGACGCGGTGTTCATCGGCACCGGCGCCGGGCTCCCCCGTTTCCTCGGGATCCCGGGCGAGAACCTGAACGGCGTCTACTCGGCGAACGAGTTCCTGACGCGGACGAACCTAATGTCCGCCTACCGTTTCCCGGAGTACGATACCCCGATCAAGGTCGGCGAACGCGTCGTCACCGTCGGCGGGGGAAACGTGGCGATGGATTCCTCGCGGACCGCTCTGCGCCTCGGGGCGAAGGAGTCGATCATCGTCTACCGTCGCGGTGAAGAGGAGATCCCGGCGCGGGCCGAAGAGGTCCACCACGCCAGGGAAGAGGGGATCCAGTTCCGGCTCCTCACCGATCCGATCGAGTTCATCGGCGAGGACGGCCGGTTGAGGGCGGTCCGCTGCCTCCGGATGGATCTCGGTGCGCCGGACGAAAGCGGCCGGCGCCGGCCGGTGCCGATCGAGGGCTCCGAGTTCGAGTTCGAGATCGACAACGCGATTATCGCGATCGGGAACGGCCCGCACCCGCTCATCCCGCAGACGACGAAGGACCTCGACCTGAACCGGCGGGGGAACATCGTCGCCGATCCGGAGACCGGGCAGACGAGCAAGGCGGGCGTCTTCGCCGGCGGCGACATCGTCACCGGCGCCGCGACGGTTATCGAGGCGATGGGAGCCGGAAAGCGCGCCGCCGCGGCGATCGATGCGTTTCTGAAGGGGTCCGCTCGGTAAACCGGTGCGGTGCTTCTCATCGTTTTCCCGGGCGACCGGCACCCCGCGCAAGGCGATCCGGCCCGGCGCGACGAAGAAAAGCGAGACCGAGTCCTCGTGCCGGATGTCCCCCACGGAGCGACCACATGACCCCCACCTGCCATCGGCCATACGCCACGATATGCATGCAGACAGCTAGCACCACCCGGTGCCGACGAGCGGAGGAGCGACGCTTCTCCGCTCGTCCTTTGTCGCCTCGCGACTAGACCGATTGGAAGGCCTCGATCTGCGAATCGGCGAACAGCCCGGGGACCCCACCGGTGTGCAGAAGGACGACGACGTCGCCCTCGGTGAAACGCCCCTTTCGGATCAGGTCGATCAATCCGGACATCGCCTTCCCGGTGTAGACCGGGTCGAGGACGATCCCCTCGGAACGCGCGGTGAGGAGCACGGCCTCTTTCATGGCGTCGGTCGGGATCCCGTACCCGGGGCCGACGTAGTCGTCGAGGATCTCGATCGACGAACCGGGGATCGCCAGGTCGAGCTCGAGGCGCTCCACCGCCTCGTCGAGCTGCGCGGCGACGCGGGCCGTGACCGCGTCGGTCGGGTTGGCGACGCTGATCCCGATGACGTCGATTTCCCCCTGGGCGTACAGGTGCGAACCGAGGATCAGACCGGTCAGCGTGCTCGACGTCCCGACGGCGGCGACGATCGCATCCGGTGCGAGGTGCATCGCCCGCAACTGCGTCACCGTTTCGAGGGCGCATCCCGCGTAGCCGAACGCTCCGTGGATCGCCTTGCAGCCGTTCGGAACGACGTAAGGCGTCTCCCCACTCGCCTCGAGGCGTGCCGCGATCTGCGCGGCCTTCTCGTCGGCGATCCGGTCGAGCTCGCCCTTGCTCGGGTAGCCGTCCGCGCCGACGAAATGGATCTCGGCGGCACCGAGGATCCGGTCGATCAGAAGGTTTCCGGTGGCGCGGGCCGGTTCGTCCCCGCGCAATACGAGGATCGTCTTCAGCCCGAGGCGGTTTGCCGCCGCCGTGGTCAGTCGAACGTGATTGCTCTGCGGCCCGCCGATGGTGATGATCGTCGTCGCCCCGAGGGCGCGGGCCTCGGCCATCGCGTACTCCAGCTTTCGGAGTTTGTTGCCGCCGAGTCCGAGCCCGGTGAGGTCGTCGCGCTTGATGAACAAACGCGGTCCCCCGAGGCGCTCACCGAGGCGCTTCAGCTCTTGAATCGGTGTCGGGAACGTCCCGAGCGGGACCCGGTCCAACCTCCCGATCTGCATTCGTCCTCCTTAGCCTCTTGCAGTCTACTCCGCCGGAGGCCCGACCGCACGCCGGTCGGTGGCGGCGGTCCGTCGCCCGCGCTAGGATTCGCGCGGACGGAGGTTCCGACGTGGACTGGAAGCCGTACTACCGCCGCGAGATCGACTCGCCGTCCGGCCGACGGACGGTCGATGAGCTGCTGCGATCCCCCTCCGATGACGGGCTCGTGCGAGCCGTCGACGGTGGGGCGATCGTCTCGTTCCCGCATACGGCACTCGCGTATGCCGGTCCGCCCCAGGCGCGCCTTGTGTCGGCCCTCTATCGATCCGGCGTCGAGCGGGTGATCGCGCTTGGCGTCCTGCACAGCGGTTCATCGGTCGCCTTTCGGGCGGCGCTCGACGAAGGGCGATCGGTCGAGGCGCGGCGGGCGGCCCTCGAGGAGGTGGCCGGCGGAACCCTGCTGCCGACCCGGACCGCCGAGACCCCGTTCGGCGGCCTCCCGCTCGTTCCGGCCGCGGAGGCCGCGGACGTTCCGGTCCGCATCGACCGGCGCGGCGTCCTTGTCGCCGAGTTCTCGCTCGACACGTTCTTCGCTCTGATGCGGCGTGCGGCCGATCTCCGGGGCGTGCCGCCGCTTCCGGTGCTCCCGATCTTCGTCGGGCCGACGCGGGATCCGATCGACGGATCGTTCGCCGTCGCCGAGCGGCTGGCCGGGTGGATCCGATCGATCCGCGCGGCCGACGGAACGTCGACCGCGATCGTCGCCACCGGCGATCTGGTGCATTTCGGGACCGCCTACGGCTCGCAGGACGTCGATCGATCGGAGGCGCGCTCCGACCTCGAGCGAAGGTTCCGGGGCGAAGTCGACCGGGCGCTCGGCGCCGCGCTGATCTCGCGGAATTGGGACCTCGCCCATCGACTGTCGGGCGACGTTCTGCGAAACGACCAGCGCGAGATCCTCGCGGTGATCTCGGGGATCCTCGGGCCGGCCGAGTACCGGTTCGTTCACTTCGAGCTCTCCGACTATGCCGACATCCTCGATGTGCCGCGGCCCTGTCTCGTCGCCTCGTCGCTTGCGATTTACGAGCTCCTCCTGGAGAAGGCGGGAGGGGATTGAAGCCGGGCCGGCCGACGCGTACCCTGACGTGCCTTCGGGCGTGCGAGCCGCGAGGCGATGGGAGCATCCGTGGAGGAGAAGAAGACGATCGGCATTCTGGGCGGGATGGGGCCGATGGCGACGGTCGAGTTCTTCCGACGCCTCGTCGACGCGACCCCGGCGCGGACGGACCAAGAGCACCTTCACATCCTCATCGACAACGACCCCCGGGTTCCCGATCGAACGGACGCGATCCTGCGCAGCGGACCGAGTCCGATCGAAGCGCTTGCAGCGATGGCGAAACGGCTCGAGCGCGCCGGGGCCGATCTCCTCGCCATGCCGTGCAACACGGCTCATGTCTACCTCGAGGAGCTCCGGGCGTCGGTCTCGATTCCCGTCCTCGACATGATCCGCGAGACGGTCGCGACGATCGACCGATCGCCGGTCGGCCTGTTGGCGACGGACGGAACGCTTCGGGCCGGCCTGTATCAACGGGCGTGTGAGGACGGCGGAATCCGCGTCGTCGTCCCGGACCCCGCCGACCAGCGTTCGGTCATGGGCGCGATTGAGAGGATCAAGCGGGGGGAGAGCCCCCGACGTGTCGAGGAGGGGATCGCGTCGATCGTCCGGCGGCTCGAGGAGGAAGGGGCGAAGGCGATCGTCGCCGGGTGTACGGAGATCTCGCTCGTGCCCGGGGACGGGACGCCGCTTCCCTGGATCGACGCGCTCGATCGTCTGGTCGAGGCGACGCTGCGCGCCGCGTGGCCGGGCGTTCGGCTCGGAGACGGCAAGGAGGGCGAATGAGCGATTGGAACGTGCAAGTCGGCGAAGCGGTCGATCGGATGGAGGAGCGACTGCGCGACGTGGCGAAGGACATCTTCGAGCATCCGGAGGTCAAGTTCGAAGAGGTTCGGGCGTCGAAGCGGCTCGCGGAAGAGCTGGAGAAGGACGGCTTCGAGGTCGAACTCGGCGTCGCCGGCTTGGAGACGGCGATCCGTGCCGCGCATCCCGCGGTCGGTGACGGGCCGACCGTGGCGATTCTCGGCGAGTACGACGCCCTGCCCGAGATCGGCCACGCGTGCGGCCACAATCTGATCGCCGCCGGGGGGTTGGGGGCGGCCCTGGCCGTCGGCTCGATCAAGTCCGAGCTTCCCGGGAGGCTGTTGTTCCTGGGGACTCCGGGCGAGGAGGGCGGCGGAGGGAAGGTGCTGATGATCGAGGCCGGACTGTTCGAGGGCGTCGACGCGGCGATCATGTTCCATCCGTCGACGAACACGACGATCGGCCGCGGCAGCCTCGCCATCACCGAGGTGAAGATCGAGTTTCACGGGAAATCGTCGCACGCGTCGGGCAGCCCGGAGAAGGGGATCAACGCGCTCGACGCGGTGATCCAGACGTTCAACGGCATCAACGCGATGCGGCAGCACATCAAGGACGGCGCCCGGATCCACGGGATCATCTCCGACGGCGGCGTCAAGCCGAACATCGTGCCGGAGTACGCCTCGGCCGAGTTTTACGTCCGCGCGCAGGAAAACGACTATCGCGACGAACTGCTGGAGAAGCTCCGCAAGTGCGCCGAGGGAGCCGCGCTCGCGACCGGGGCGAGGCTCGAGTTCGGGCTGGTCGGACACTCGTACAAGGCGATGAAGCCGAACAAGGTCCTCGGCGAACGGTTCCTGAAGCACCTCGAGGCCAACGGGATCCCGTACAACCCGCCGAAGGACAAATCGATGGGATCGACCGACATGGGCGACGTGAGTCAGGCCGTTCCCGGCATCCATCCCTACGTCCAGATCTGCGAGGACGACATCGCCGGACACTCGCGCCCCTTCGCCGAGGCCTCCGATTCCGAACGCGGGTACGCGGCGATGCTCGCCGCCGCCAAGGCGATCGCGATGACGGCGGTCGACGTCCTGACGGAGGCCGGCTTGGTCGAGCGGATTTGGGAGGAGTTCAACGCCGGCTGAAGCCGGTCCGGACCGTTCGTACACCGGTGCCCGGGTTCGGGACGGTGAGGGGGAGGGCGATCCTCCCTTCATCGTGCCTCCGGACGCTCTTGTGCACCGGTCGGCTCGGTTTGAGGCTGGGGTCGGTAGGCCTCGAGCCCCTCGCGTCGTTCCGGCTCGGCGCTGAACCGGATGCGCCTAAGGCACCGGGTCGTACCCCCCCCGATGGAGGGGATGGCACTTCAGGATCCTCCGGGCGGCGAGCCAGGAGCCGCGCAGGACTCCGTGCTTCGTGATCGCGAGCACCGCGTATTCCGAGCACGTCGGCACGAAGCGGCATCGCCGCGGGAGAAGCGGTGAGATCCATCGCTGATAGATCAGGATCGGGGCGACGGCGACCTTGCGGAGCATGCTTCGATTCTAGCGTCTCGCTCCCCCCTTGACAACTAGCACTCGATACACTATACTGCCAATTAGCAATCTACTAGTTAGATTGCTAATGCGAACAGAAGGAGGTACTCAGGATGATTAGGAGATTACCCGTAGTAAGCCGAAGGCCCTTCCTTCTCGAGAGCAATCTTTCCCGTCTTGTCGATGAGTTCTTCCGCGACTTCGATCGAGTCGGGTTCGACCTCGCTCCGAGCTTCGGACGGACCGACGTGTACGAGAAGGACAAGAACCTCGTGTTCGAGACGGAGCTTCCCGGCGTGACGAAGGAGGACATCTCGATCAAGGTCGAGGACGACCGACTGACGATCGCCGGCGAGGTGAAGCGGAACGAGGAGATCGACCGGGAGGACTACTTCCGGATCGGACGCCGGTACGGGCGATTCCAGCGATCCTTCCCGCTTCCGCTAGACCTGGTCGAGAAGGACCGGATCAAGGCCCGATTCGAGCACGGGATCCTCATCGTCACCGCTCCGATGAAGGAGTCGATCAAGGAGAAGGAGAAGCCGGTCGAGATCGCGGTCGAGTAGGGCGGATCGATCACTTCTCAAAGGGCCTCGGCGGGGACGCCGGGGCCCTTCTTGTCGGCTAGTCCCGGTACGCGTTGGTGATCGGGACCCGCCGCCCGATGCCGAACGCCTTCGGCGAGACCTTGATCGCCGGTGGGAGCTGACGGCGCTTGTACTCGTTCGCGTAGTATCGGGCGAGGACCCGATCGACCAGTTCGGCGTCGATCCCCGCGGCGATCAACTGTCCTCGGGACATGTTGCCCTCGATGATCTTGGCGAGGAGCGGATCGAGAACGGAGTACGGGGGGAGATCGTCCTCGTCGCGATGGTCCGGACGGAGTTCGGCCGCAGGGGGCCTCTCCAGGACGCGCTTCGGGATGCGATCGCCGAGCGCTCCGACGAGGCGATAGACGTCCGTCTTGTACACATCGGCGATCGGCGCGAGGGCGCCCGTCGTGTCGCCGTAGAGCGTGTTGTATCCCGTGGCGATCTCCGACTTGTTGCCGGCGCAGAGGACGAGGGCGTTTCGCTGGTTGGCGAGAGCCATCCAGATCGTCGCGCGGACGCGCGGCTGAAGGTTCTCGTCGGTCAATCCGGTCGGCGTCTCCGGGAGCGCGTCGCGGAGCGCATTGTGAATGTCGGCGACCGGGATCTCCAGCAGCTCGATCGACAAGCGACGGGCGATCTCGTGCGCGTCCTTGCGGCTCTCCTCGGAGGAGAACCGGCTCGGAAGGTAGACGGCGGTGACGTGCTCAGGCCCGAGCGCCTCGACGGCGAGGGCGGTGACGAGGGCGGAGTCGATTCCGCCGGACAGACCGACGATGACGGACGCGAACCCGTTCTTCGACACATAGTCGCGGATTCCGAGGACCAACGCCGATTGCAGCTGAGCCAGGTCGTCCGGCGCAGCGGGAGCGATCGGGTGCGGGTTGGAGAGGTCGAAGACGAAGAGGCCCTCGGCGAACGCCGGGGCCTGGGACAGGAGCCTCCCATCCGCATCGACGATGAAGCTCCCCCCGTCGAAGACGACGTCGTCCTGCCCGCCGACGAGGTTGGCGTAGACGATGCCGACGCCGTTCTCCCTCGCCCGCTCCCGGACCAGCCGGTGCCGAATCGCCTGCTTCCCGACGTAAAACGGGGAGGCCGACACGTTGACGATCCAATCCGCGCCGAGGTTCGCCTGGATCTCCGTCGGTCCGCCGTCGACCCACAGGTCCTCGCAAACGTTGACCCCCATCGTCCAGTCGCGAAACGCGAAGACCTCGGTCCCCGGGCCCGGCGAGAAATAGCGGCTCTCATCGTACACGTCGAAACAAGGAAGATGGATCTTGGACGCGTGGCCGAGGGTTCGCCCGTCCTCGATCAACACCGCAGTGTTGAACAGCTCGGTCTCCGCGGCGTCGGCGAGGGAGGAGAGGTCGTACCGGTTGACCGACTCGCGCCGCTTGCGTGCGGTGATCGAGCCGACGACGACGCCGATCCCGTCCGACGCCGCCCGGATCGCCTCGACCGCCTCCTCGCACGCCTCGACGTATCCCGGACGCCAGATCGAGTCGAGCGGCGAATACCCGCAGAGCGCCAGTTCGGGGAAGACGACGAGGTCACATCGGAGGTCGCGGGCCTCGCGCATGTGAGCCAGGATTCGATCCCTGTTCCGCACGATCGCCCCGACGTGCGGGTTGATCTGTCCGATCCCGATGCGCATGCATGGATTATAGGAGCGGCTTCTTCGCGGATTCAATCGGTCTGCGAGCCGCCCCGATCGTTGAAGGCCGACCGGCGGAGGCGATGCTCCTCCCTCCGGGGGAGACGCTCGATCGCCCCCGCCGCGAGGTCGCCGAGCTCGATCGGACCGATCGCCACCCGCAGCAGCCGGACGATGGAGAGGTCGAAGTGGGCGAACAGCCTTTTGATCTCGTGCTTCTTCCCTTCGGTCAACGCGAGCCGTACGTAGGGCGGGCGTCCCTCGACCCGGCCGGAGAGGATCCGAAGCGTGTCGCCCCGATCGACGATCCCGCCACGCATTTCCGACAGAAGCCGGTTCATCACCGCCTTGCGCGGCAGCCGGTCGACCCAGACGCGATAGATCTTCCCCACCTCGTAGCGCGGATGGCTCAGACGGTGGACGAGGCCTCCGTCGTTGGTCAGGAGGACCAGCCCCTCGGCGTCCTGATCGAGCCGCCCGGCCCAGTTGTAGCCGATGAATCCCTCGGCACGGAGGATCCGGCCGACCGTGTTGCCGGAGTGGGGATCGTCGTGGCTGCACAGGACCCCGGCCGGCTTGTGATAACGATAGACGCGCGGCTGCGGGGCCTCGACCGAGAGGGGGTGGCCGCGGAGGCTCAGGCGCTCGATCGACCCCGCCGCGACGGGGAGGAACGGATCGCCGACGACCTCGCCGTTCAACTCGATCTCCCCGGCCTCGATCAACTCCCGCGCCTTCCTTCGGGAGACGCCGGACTGTCGCTGGACCCACTGCAGCAGTTTCGCCTCCGGCACCGGTTCGCCCATGTCGCCGTAGGGATACATCGTGTCGAATCGCCCGTCAACCGGGAGACGAGCCGGCGGGAGCCCTCTCGCCTCCCGGAACCTTCTGGGGCATAATCGGCGCAACTCCTCGTCGGGCGGTGACATGAGCTTCACGATCGACCGGATTCCACTCGGTGACAGGCGACTGCGGGCGTTCGTCGACGTGCCGTGGTCGCTTTTCCGAGGGGATCCGCACTGGACGCCGCCGCTCCGCGCCGAGCTCCTCGGCAGCCGCATCCTGGGGATCACGGGGCTCCTCACTCCGGAGCATCCGTACCATCGAACCGCCGACGTCACCCACTTCGTCGCGCGGGACGGTCGAAGGCTCCTCGGCCGTGCCTCCGCCGCGGTCAACCATCGCTACAACGAGCACCACGATGTGCGAATCGGATTCTTCGGGTTCTTCGATGTCTGCGAGGACTACCGCGTGGCGTCGGGGCTTCTCGACCGCTGCCGCGAGTGGCTCGGCACGCGCAGGATGGAGACGATGCGCGGCCCGGGCGGCTACTCCAATGCGACCCACGAGGCCCATCAGGGGATCCTCATCGACGGGTTCGATGCGCCTCCGACGGTCGAACTGACCCACAACCCGCCGTACTACGCCGAGTACCTCGAACGATACGGCCTGCGCAAGGTGAAGGACTACCACGCCTACAGGATCGAGCTCGCTCCGGCGAGCGACCGGCTCCTCCGCCTCGCGGCCGCGGTGCGACGGCGACGGCGGATCGAGACCCGCCCGATCGAGATGCGCCGGCTGCGGGACGAGGTCAATCGGATCGTCGCGATCTACAACGAGGCCTGGTCGAACAACTGGGGGTTCCTCCCGCTGACCGAGGCGGAGGCCGAGGCGGTGGGCGACAGCCTCAGGCTCGTCGCCGATCCCGGGTTGCTGCGCTTCGCGTCCGTGGACGGTGAATTGGCCGCCGTCCTCGGCGCGCTCCCCGACCCGAACGTACCGCTGCGACCGAGGTGGAATCGCTTCAGGGATCTGGACATCGTCCGAGCCCTCCGGCTGCTGAGGACGCGAAGGCGGATCCCGCGAGCCCGCCTGATGTTCTTCGGCGTCCGACCGCAGTTCCGCAAGCTGGGGGTCGACGCGGTCCTCTACCTGGAGGTCCTCGAGCACGCGCTCCGGAGGGGGTACACGACCTGCGAACCGTCGCTCCTGCTCGAGGACAACGATCTGATCCTCCGCGCGTCCTCGTTCATGGGCGGGGTCCGCTACAAGACGTGGCGGATCTACGAGATGCCCTTGTAGGCCGGATCGGTCGCCTCGACCCGAGATCAGCGGACGCAGGCCCAAACGAAGGGGACCGGCGGATCACCGGTCCCCGACCGTCGATGCCGAGAAGGCAGAGGCCTCGGAGGTCAGTCGCTCCCTCCGAAGTGGATGACGATCCGGAAGTGCCACTGGCCGTCGGAGCCGAAGTACCAGTACCACCCACTGCTCGGGACGCCGAAGTGCCACTCGCCGCCTTCGTAGTACCACGTTCCGCCCGGGTACCCGAAGAACGGGGGATAGAACGGTGGGAACGGGTAGTAGCTCGGCGGGGAGTAGACGTAGCTCTGCGGGTAAATCGTGAGCGACGTCCAACCCGTGGCCCAGGCCGGCTCCGGTACGATGCCCATGATCTGGGCCTGGATCTGGCTCGACGCCGATCCCGGGTTCGGGCCGGCCATCGGGAACGGCTCTGCGAAGTACGAAGGCGACAATCCCAGGTTGGTCGGGCTGGCGAAGATCTGCAGGTTCTCCGTCCCCGTCGGCGGCGTGACGGTGAACTTGTACAGCCCGTCCGGGAGCGAGTGCGTCCCGGCGGAGACGAAGTTCCCCTGCGAGTAGGCGTTCGGGAAGATCAGCCGCACGATTCCGTCCGGCTGGATGTCGTAGATGTAGATAAAGGCCGCCCGATTCACGGAGAAGAAGATCGTCAGCGTCTCTCCGACCATGTAGCTCGGCTTGTCCGTCCAGATGTTGACCGTCAACGGCTGAGGCGTGGGTTGAGGGATGATGCCGAGCGGGGCGGCGGTCCCTTGACCCAGGGCGAGGCCCGACGCAGTGACCAGCCCGATGACGAGAAGGATTCCTATGCGAGTCGCGTGGCTTTTCATCTTGATCACCTCGCGCCATGTACACCGCCCGAGCGACGCGGGTTTCAACCGGGGTCGGCCCGAAGCGAGGGGCGTGCGGGCTCCTTCAGGCAGCGGACGACGACGTGAAGATGTTCGGTGCAATCTCGGTAGGCGGGGAGTTCACACGTCTCGTCGACGAGACGGCGGATCGTCTCGTACGCCGAGGGGGAGGCTTTGGCGATTTCGGTGACCGGCCCGAGCGCCCCGGAGGCGAATCCCTCGACCCCGGCGCGCGTCACGACGGCGAACCCCGCGTCCCGGAGCTCGCGCAACGCCCGAGGCGGCGTGATGAACGCGGCCTCGGTGAACGCCCGCTGCTCCCCTTCCTGGAAGTACGTGTCGGCCAGCCGCTTCACCACGTCGTAGTCCGCGTAGAGGTCGGGGAACTCGGTCAGGCCCGAGCGGAGGACCCCCCACGGATTGATGAACCCGACGATCGCCGGCGCGCCGGGCTTCAGGATCCGGTGAAGCTCGCGCAGCGCGACCTTCCGATCGTCGGCCGAAACGATGTGATACATCGGGCCGAGGTGGAGGGCCGCGTCGAAGCTCGACGTCCCGAGATCGGAGAGATCGCGCGCGTCGGCGCAGTGAACCCCCTCGGCACGGAGGTTCTCTTCCTCGAGCCTTTCGCGCGCGAAGGCGACGGCCTTCGCGGACAGGTCGACGAGCGTGACGCGGTAGCCGGACCGAAGGAGCTCGACGGCGTATCGGCCCGGGCCGCCCCCGATGTCGGCGACGCGACCGGCCTTCGGGAAGTACTCGTCGATCAACCGCATCGTGCTGAGGAGCTCGAACCGACGGTACGGGCTCTCCAACCGCTCCCATTCGGCGTCGACCCGCTCGTCGTAGTACCGCCTCACGATCTCGCTCATCGTTGCCCTCCTCCCCATCCGTAGCGTAGAGAATCGAAGGACGGCCCACAAGCTTGTCCGCGCCGCGGTCGGGGACTACCGTCTGGTCCATGACGACGCGAGTGATCGGATTGGCCGGCCGGCCGGGATGCGGGAAAAGCGCCGTGGCGCGGGTGCTCGCCGGAAGGCCCGGGGTCGAGGCGATCGACCTCGACCGCGTGGCCTGGGAGACGTACGTTCCCGGGACGGCGACGTACGACCGCCTCGTCGCGCGGTTCGGTCTGGGGATCCTGTCGGACGACGGCCGGATCGATCGCGAGAGGCTGGCCCGCTTCTCCCTCTCGGACGCCGCGGCGCGGCGGGACCTCGCGGCGATCGTTCATCCCGCCGTGACGGCGCGACTGGGCGAGCTCGTCCGGAGCGCGGAGGAACGCGGGATCGAGTTCCTGTTCGTCGAGGGGGCGCTCCTGGCGAGCTCCCCGCACGTCGATCGATCGATCTTCGAGGCGGTCCTCTGGCTGGAGGCCTCCGACGAGACGCGCCGGAACCGGCTTCGCTCGGGCGGCCGCGAACGACAGGCCGACCGGATGAACGGTGTGGCCCCCGACGCGGCCGCGATCGTCGTCAGCGCCGAGGGGACCGTCCCCGAGGTCGCGGAGCGGGTCTGGCGATCGATCGCGCGGTGACCGGGGATCGACGACCCGCGTCGCGCACTGGGCAGATCCCGTCGCATCGCACCTCGCTTGCCCTGGGAGTCCGACTCAGCAAGGGCGTCCGACGGCCTCGTCTCGTGCGCGCAACGTCCACGCTCCGCGACCGACGTCGCGGCCTCTTGACACGCGTTCTGGGCGCCGATACATTCCAAACGTTGTTGGAGGTCGGCAGTGGGTTTTCGATGGAACGCGGTTCCGATCGCCTCCGCGCAAGCGCATTGCAACGATGAGTTTTTCCAGCAATAAGGAGGACGATGCCGGTGGCGGATCGCGAAGTCGGGACCGTCAAGTGGTTCAACGACACGAAGGGCTACGGCTTCATCACGCGCGAGAACGGTGACGACATCTTCGTGCATTTCACCTCGATTCGTGGCGAAGGATACCGGTCCCTCGAGGACGGACAGCAGGTGGAATTCGTTGTCGCCCAAGGAGAAAAGGGGCTCCAGGCGCAGGACGTCGTAGCCCTCTAGGTTGCGCGTGGGTCGGAGCGTGGGAGCGCGCGGCCGGTGTGGCCGCGCGCCCTTGTATCGGATCCACGTCGACCGGTTTCAGCGTCTATAGCACGGGGAGGTATCGCTCGACCTCGTACCGGTGGACCTGCGACCGGTACGCGTCCCATTCGATCCGTTTGTTCTCGATGAACTTCTCGAAGATGTGGTCTCCGAGGGCCGTCCGGACGAGCTTGCTCCCTTCCATCGCTGCGATCGCCTCGTTCAGGCTGCCGGGGAGCGACTCGATCGATCGTTCTGCCCGTTCCTCGTCGCTCAGCGCGTAGACGTCGACCTCGGCCGGTTCCGGGAGGGGGTACTTCCGTTCGATCCCCTCCAGGCCGGCGTGGAGCATCACGGCGAACGCGAGGTACGGGTTGCACGCCGAGTCCGGCGCGCGGAACTCGATCCGTGTCGCCGCCTCCTTCCCCGGCTGATACATCGGGATGCGGATCATGTTGCTCCGATTGTGCCGCGCCCACGTGATGTAGACCGGAGCCTCGTAGCCGGGGACGAGGCGCTTGAACGAGTTGACCCACTGCGCGCAGACCCCGATCAACTCCTTCGCGTGGTGGATGATCCCGGCGATGTACCCACGGGCGATCGCGGACAGATGAAGCGGATCCTCCGGATCGAAGAACGCGTTCCGTCCGTCGGCGTGGGCGAGCGATTGGTGGGTATGCAGGCCGGAACCGTTCTGCCCCTGGAACGGTTTCGGCATGAACGTCGCGTGGACCCCGTTTCGCCGCGCGATCTCCTTGATGACGTAGCGGCACGTCATCAGGTGATCGGCCATCCGGAGCGCCTCGCAGTGGCGGAGGTCGATCTCCTCCTGACTCGGGGCGACCTCGTGGTGCGCCGCTTCGACGTCGATCCCCATCGCTTCGATGGCGAGGACGGTGTCGCGGCGGATCTCGGAGGCGACGTCGGGCGGGGAAAGGTCGAAGTACCCGGCGGCATCGAGCCCGTCGGCCTCGTCGTGCGACTTGAGATAGAAGTACTCGAGTTCCGGTCCGACGGTCATCGTCAGATCGAGGGAAGCGGCCCTCTCCGATGCCCGCTTCAGGGCCCAGCGGGGGTCCCCGTCGTACGGTTCTCCGCCGGGTCTGACGACGTCGCAGATCACCCGCGCGACGGTCCTTTCCCAGGGGAGAACGGCGAACGTGCCGGGGTCGGGACGCGCGATCATGTCGCTCTCGTCGATCCGTGCGAACCCGTGAATCGACGAGCCGTCGAATCCGATCCCCTCCGCGAGCGCGGCGTCGACCGCGGCGGCCGGGATCTCGATGCTCTTGAGGTTCCCCAGCAGATCGGTGAACCACAGCTGGACGAATTGCACCTGTTCTTCCTTCACCCTGCGCAGCAGACCGTCGATCGTCGTGTCCGTCATGGTTCACCTCCTGCATGACCGCGTGGTTTCCGGCGAGTGTAGACCGCGGATGACCGGCGGACAAGGTGACGCATCGTCCCGCTTGTCGGCAGGAGCTTCCCGGGGTCGCCGGTTTCGGCGCGCTGCATCGCCGTCGAGGAGATCCTGTCCTCCGTGCCGGCGACCGATGACCGGGCGTCGCGTGACCCCCAGCCCGCAGGTCTCGCCTCCGCGCGTCTAGAGTTGCGTCGGTGATCGCGGGTGTTCAAGATCCGTGTCGAGACCATCCTGATCCTTGCTGTCCTTCTCACGCTGTTGCTGGAGTTGCCCCGGCTGGACGACCCGCCGGAGTTGCGACTCGTCGGCGGAGAGATCGCGACGGTGGACGACATCAAAGGGGCGGCTCTCTACGTGGACACGGGAACAAGCGGAATCGTCCTGGTCTACGTCTCCGAACTCCGGATGCATGAGGACACCTCGGGGGTGGCCTACGTCACGAAACTGGACGGGATCGTCCTGACAGGAGGCACCGAACACGAACAGTTTCACATCGACACCACCGAACGGGCCTCCGCGCTCGGCTGGCATCCCGTGACGCATCTCGACGGCCTTGTCCTGCCCGGCAACGACAGGGAACGCCACGCCTACGAATTCCGAAGGCTCCGACTGCGGAAGGCCATCTTCCGGGGGCAAGACGTCCTTCTCATCGTCGGGCGGGTCGAAGGGTTCGACCTCGTGACCGGGCGAGTCGTTTCCGAGGACTACGACGCGCAAACCGCGTGTCCGGCGATCCCCTTCCTCGAATGCGTGAGTGTCGCAAGTCCATCCGAAGGCCTTGAGAGCATCAGGCCGCGGCGAACGGTCGCGGACGGCTCCTCGCCGGAAGTTGGAGAATGCTTCTGGGCGTTCACCGGAACGATCTGCTGGCGGAACGAACGCGAATCGCCCTCGCGCAGCTCGTTGGCATGGACCGCCGGGTATCGATACGACCAGCCGGTATTCCCGGGATCGGTGCCGATCGCGTACGGAGCGGCCTCGGAGTGAGCCTGACCGGTGGATGGACGAGCCTTCTCCGCCGCCCGGCGTGCGGAACCTGCGTCTCGTGCCTATTCGGCGTCCCGCCACCGTCCAGCTTTAGCGGATAGATCCACCTGCAATCGGATACGCTATATATCAACGGTCCACCAAACCCCTTGACGTGCAGCCCGTGACCGTGTATATTCATTTTGCGTAGTCGTACGTCCTGAGAAGGGCAAACACATCGAGAGATGGGGGCGCAAAGCCTCGGGCCTTGTAGAGGGGGACAGGCAGCCGGGCTGCCAGGGCGCAGAGCAGCTCGGCGCTTTTGTTTCCCGAGCTGGAGCAAGGGAGGCCCGGTGCAGGTTACGACGTACGTGACCGAAGGGGATGCGAATCCTCATCGACCCACCGACGATCGGAAGTCCCAGAGGGAGCGCAAGTGCTGCTTTGCCGTTCCTTTTCCCACCATTGAGGAATGCCTCGAGGGGGCACGCCGTCTGGGCGTCCTCCTCGGAAGGGGGCCTGGCCGAGGCTCTGGAGCTTCGGCGGACCGCGTTTCCCGACAAGCTCCTTTGGGGATGTGTTGGCAAGCTGGCAGGGGCGGAAGAGGGAGGATAGCTCCCCGATCTCGGACGATGCCGCGGCGATTCGCTCAGCCGGCGAGGAAGGTGCAAGGCCGGAGGTAGAAGGGAAGAGGTACGCTCAGTGAGCCCGGTGATGCCGTTCCCGCGGAAACACAGGTACTCGTGCTTGCGTACCCCTCTCCATTCCGATTCTGCCTCGGACGGGGTGTCTTCAGACAGGGCGCATGTCTCCTGCATTTCAGCCATCGGTCCCGGAAGAGGCATCGAAGCGGGTTCCGGCGCGGGCACGGTTCGAGACGT
Organism: uncultured Thermotogae bacterium; assembly: GCA_964530075.1. Taxonomy (GTDB): domain Bacteria; phylum Bipolaricaulota; class Bipolaricaulia; order UBA7950; family UBA9294; genus JANQEA01. The sequence continues at coordinate 1,174 of CAZGXU010000004.1, read as the reverse complement.
GACCGAACGGGGGATCGCATCGGTCGCCGGCGGTCGACGAAAGGCTGGGCGAGAAGCGATGCAGGCGAAAACGTTGGATGAAACGCGATCGGGGCAAGCGGTTGCCCGAGCAGCGGCTCAAGGGGAGAAGAGAGCTCCTCGGGGAGCTCCTTGTCTCGCTTCATCCGATCAAGAACGAGGACCTGCTTCTGGCGTTGCGGCGACAAGTAGGCGAGGCGTGAGGTCCACAAGGAGGATGCGCATGCAGACGAGAAGGATCTGGCCGATTCTACTGGCCATGTTGATGGGTATCGGGTTGGCCGTGACGGCTTCCCCCTGCGTCGAGCCGCAGGGGGTTGAGTCGGCCGTGGGCGCCCAAGTCGGTCCGAGCATCTGGACGGACAAGGCGGACTACGCACCGGGCGAGACGGTTTGCATCAGCGGGAGCGGCTTCGATCCCGGCGCGAGCGTGACGATCAAGGTCACCCGCCCCGACGGCTCCGTGGTGACCGGTGACGGCTCCTTCGCGCCGTGGCCTACCGCTTACGACACCGTCGTGGCGGATGCGGGGGGCGGTCTCCAATACGACTACGTGCTCGATGGGATTGAAGGCGAGTACCTGGTTGAGGCTTCGGTCAGCGGAGAGGTCCTGGCAACTTGGGCCTTCACAGACGGTTGCTGGAGCGGGTCCATTACCATCAATGGCGGAGACGATTGCACGACCTCGCCCTCGGTGACTTTGGACATCTCTGGAAGTTATCGCCCGCTTTTCGCGTGGCACGATCCGGATGACATGCGGTTTCGGAACGGTACCAGCGGTTCTTGGAGCGGCTGGGAGTCTTATGCGACGACGAAGTCATGGACGCTGTCCAGCGGCTACGGCGAGAAGACCGTCCAAGTACAATTCAGGTATGAGGTCTGTCTTTTTGGTTGCTGGTGGGAATACTCCAGCGCGTATTCAGACACGATTACCTATGCCTCTAGCTGCGGATGTGTCTCCTGCGATTTCACGCCGCCAGCGAATAAGTCGAGCACCGTGTCTTGTCCAGCAGATGCCGTGAATCCGGGTGCACCGGATGACATTACGGATACCTGCGGGCGGACGGTGAGCGCGGAACTGGTGGGGTATGTCGATGACCCGGACCCGTTGACGTGTGAAGGGACGCGAGTGTGGACGTACCGCTACACGGGGTGC
>CAZGXU010000003.1:0-64825 GCA_964530075.1 uncultured Thermotogae bacterium | reverse complement strand
CGCGAGAACTACCGCAACTGCTTGTCTTGGCATGCTTCATTAGAGCATGTTTCTCGATATATGTCTACTCATTACGCCGACGAGACACTAGGCCGTGCCAGGCACCACCGGATGGAGAACTTCCTCATGAAGGTTCTCGGCAGAGTGATGTCAAATGTTTCCCGGAGGTTTCATAAACGAGACGCACCTCGTGCGGCCCGATTGCACCGACCGATGGGGGAGACCAGGATCCTCGACGCGCTCAGAGGGGCGGAATGGGCAGACGCGCGGGACTCAAAGATCCGTGTCCCTCTGCGACGTGTGCGTTCGACTCCCACCTCTGGCAATCGAAGGCTTCGGGGCTTCGCCTTTCCGTCGGCTTCGGACATCCAGCCGCTCGGCGGACGGATCTCACTTGCGTTCTTGTTGGTGGCCTGCGGCTCTCCCCGCGACGGGCGGGGCCGATCCTCGCGGCTCCGGCGAAGGAACGTCGGAGCGTCGAAGTCGTCGGCCCCGACGCGTCTCTCATTCTTCAGTCCGACGAGCTCCGTCTCGTTCGACAGCGACGGCCCTTCGCCTTCCCCGTCGCAGACCCCCACTTCAAGGAGATTTACGACCGCCGACTCCAACGCGGCAAACCAAGCGATGAGCACAGGGGCTGTCATGAATCGCTTCATCCACGTCCGCCACGCCGTCTGGAGGGACGACCGACCCCACCCTTGACGCCGGCATCGCTGCAGGATCGTCTTGCGCCGCCGGAATCCCTCGGCTAGTCTGTCCCCGCCATGGCCCAAGTCGTCGCGACGAACCGCAGAGCCCGCCACGAGTACGACATCCTCGACACGATCGAGGCGGGGCTCGTCCTGACCGGGACGGAGGTCAAGAGCCTTCGCGCCGGTCGCTGTTCCATTCAGGACGGATTCGCCGTGGTCCGACGGGGCGAGGCGACGCTCAAGGGGGTTCATATCGCGCCGTATCAGCAGGGCTCGATCCACAACGCCGATCCGCTCCGCGACCGACGGCTCCTTCTCCACCGTCGGGAGATCCGGCGCCTGACGACCCAGCTCCAGGAGCGCGGTTACACCCTCGTCCCGCTGCGGATCTACTTCAAGCGCGGATACGCAAAGGTCGAGCTCGGCCTCGCCAAGGGACGCGCGACCTACGACAAACGGAGGAAGCTCCGCGAGGATGACGAGAAGCGCCGAACCGACGAGGCGCTGAAGCGCTACTCGCGGGGCCAGAAGGCCTGATCGTCCAATCCGCAAAACCCCACCGCAGAGGGGCGCGGAGGACGACACGGAATCGATCTGCCCCGCAAGCGGAGTCCAGGCTTCGGAGGAAGCCAACGCCACGCTTCGGGGCCGCACACTCCGGGCTCTCACAGACGTCTGCGGTGAATGCCTTTCCCGCTAGCTTCTGAAGAGCACCGCCTCGCGCTTGAACAGGCGGACGGCGGCGGCGATCAGGAGCGCGCCGCAGACGACGTTGGCGATGAGCGTGTAGACGATGTTTGACGCCGCCAGGTTGCCGACGATGATCCCTTGCAGGGCGTAGAGGGCGTTGGCGACCGGGATCAGGTAGCGCGCTCCTTCGAAGGCGATCCCGCCGGTCATCGACATCATCCCGACCAACACGATCACCATGTAGATCGGGAGGAGGTAGGTGCTCGCCTCCTTCTGGCTCCGTGCGTACGTCCCGACGATGATCACCAACGCCGAGAGGATCACGGCCAACGGGATCAGCACGATCAGCATCCATCCGAACGCCGGCAGATCGAGCCGGAAGACGGCCGCTCCGGAGACCGTCGCCGGCGTCAGGCCGCCGCCGAAGAATCGGACGCCGATCAGCAGGCCGACGGCCGACAGGATGGACGACGTCAGCGAGACCGTCAGGACGGTGAGGAACTTCCCGAGCACGATCTCCGTCCGCGAGAGCTGGCTGACGAGGAGCGTCGCGATGGTGCTCCGCTCCTTCTCCCCGGCGGTGATCTCAGCCCCGAGCCCCATCGCGCCGGTCAGGATCGCCAGGACCATGAAGTACGGCAGAAGGCGGCTGAGGATCATCCGCCCCAGCGATTCGCCGGTGGCGACGTCTTCAAGCCGGATGGTGAGCGGTGGAGTGACCGCCTGGACCTCTTCCAGCATCCCGAGCGCTTCGAGCTTGTCGTTGATCACCCGCTTCAGGTACGCCTCGAGGAACGCCCGGACCCGGGACGCGGCGATCGGGGCGAAGGTGTCGGCCTGGTCGTAGTAGAGCGTCACATCGAGGCCGATCCCCTCGCCGCCCGCCTCCTTCTCCACGACCATGAGGACCTGCCCCTCGTCGGCCTTCAGGTCGGCCAGCCCCTCCTCGATCGAGCCAGCGTCGCGCCAGTGGAGCGTGGTATCCTGAGCCAGCCCGGCCGCGAACGTCTCGTCCTCGGACCGATCGACCACGAGGATCGTCGGAATCAACGACTCGTACCGGACCCGCTCGGCCTCGTTGAACTGGCCGATCACGGAGAGGACGAGTGGGTAGAAGATCAGCGGGAAGAAGACGGTCAGGAAGAGCGTCCGACGATCACGGATCGCTCCGGTTAACTCCTTCGAGAAGAGCAGCCGGACGTTCTTCCACATCGGCGGGGGCCCTAGGACTCGCCGCCCTCGGTCGAAGGGCGGGGCATCGATTCCGGAGCGGTCCCGTCCGCCTCCGGTTCCACGACGGTCGCCGGCCCGGTCTGGACGGACGCCCCGTCGGTCTCTGGCTCAGGCTCCTCCTCGCGCTCGATCGCGGGCGGTGCGGCCAGGGAGGCTTCCGGATGCGGCCCCTCGATGTCCCCACCGATCTGGACCTCCATCGACGAGGACGCCTCCCCGCCCCGCGTGCTCGGAGCGGCGTCGTCCTTGTTGAGGATCATCGACTTCGTCGCTTCGGTGACGCCCGACGCGTTCTGCCCGTAGAAGGCGATCCGCCGCGGCCCGTCCGGCCCCTCGATCACAAACGGCTTGGAATAGAGCCGCCAGCCGCGCCCGTCGACGTTGTAGTAGATCCGCGTTTCGCCGTAGGTCGAACCCTGTACGAGGCGGAGTGCAATCGGCGATTTCGACGTGATCCAGGTCCCCCGCTCGTCCACGTAGCTCGGCTCGCCGACGTCGAGGACCGTCTCCGGCGGATGGTTGTCGAGGAAGAGGCGGACCGTCTGCTTCGGCTCGACATTTCCGAGGTGATCGAGGCCGTAGTACATCAGCTTCCGCGGCCCATCCTCGCCGGTGATGTAGACCGGACCATCGTACGGGGTCCAGCCTCCCTCGTCGATCGCGTAGCGGATCTCCGCGACACCGCTTCCCGGATCGAGCGCCGACAGGGTGATCGGCGTCTCGGACGTGACGACGAGCGATCCGTCCGGAGCAATCCGATTCCCGGCGAAGCCGAGGCCGGTCGGTGCGACGCGGGTCCACTCGGTCGGCGGGTCGATCAGGGGATACCGGTCATCGACGCGGCGGTAGGCGACATCGCCGATTCCGTCCCCGTTGTGATCGCCGCCGTCGTAGTCGCTCCAGTAGTTCCCGCGGCACGGTTCGAACCAGGTGTTCCATTGGTACGGATCGTACGCGCTCATTCCGTTATCGAGGAACGTGTTCCCGATGATGCAGTTGCCGCGCGAGTTCGCACCCATCACGACCCCGTACCGGCTCTCGGCGACGACGTTCCCCGTGAGCACGTTCTTCGCCGAATCGAGGAGGTAGACGGCGGTGCCGGCGAGGCCGATCTGCGCCCCCTCCACGCGGCCGTTCCGCACCGTGTTGAAGTAGATCCCCGCCAGGCGCGCTCTCTCGATCACGCAGTCGCGGATGACGAAGTGGGCCGTCGTGTGATCGATGTAGATCCCGTAGTCGGCCCCCGGTGAATCGATCCGCCAGCCCTCGATGATGTAGGGGGCATCTGCAGTCCCGCTCCCGGACATCACCCCGTTCTCGATCGTGAAGTCATCGTCCCCGTAGATATAGATCGGTTCACGGTTTCCCCACCACAGGACCTCCCCGCCTCCGACCTGCCCCCCCACCAGGACGACCGACAGCACGACGACCGAAACGGCCGCCGCCGCGAGTACGACCTTCCTGCCCATCGTTGCCTCCTTGGGTTTCATCTCCATCTTCCGCGACCACCAGGATATCACGTCCGACCCGGAGCGGGAACCCCCGCCCGGGCTATTCCGCTCCGACAGCAGCGAAAAAGACCTCCTCCAGGTCTTCGCCCCCGAACCGAGCCGCCAGTTCTTCGAGCGTACCGAGGGCGCGGAGCCGCCCGCGGTAGAGGATCCCGATCCGATCGCAGAGCTTCTCCGCGACCCGCATGATGTGGGTCGAGAGAAGGATCGTCCGGCCCTGTTCCCGGAACAGACCGATCGTCTCGACGACCGTCCTCGCCGCCATCACGTCGAGCCCGAACGTCGGCTCGTCGAGGATCAGCACCGGCGGGTCGTGCAGGATGCTCCGCGCGAGCGAGAGCTTCTGCTTTTCCCCGGTGGAGAACGTCCCGACCCGGCGATCGGCGAGCGCGGCCATGTCGAGCGTCTCGAAGATCTCGTCGGAGCGAACCCGGATCTCCTCGGGCGAGAGGTTGTTGATCCGACCGAAGAAGCGGAGGGTCTCGCGGGCGGTGAACCGATCGTACAGCCCGGTCTCGGTGGCGAGGAAGCCGATCCGTTCCCTGACCTCACCCGGCTGGGTGCGGACGTCGAACCCGGCGATCGTCGCCGTTCCCGCGGTCGGCGTGAGGATCGTCGCCAACATCCGGAGCGTCGTCGTCTTTCCGGCGCCGTTCGGGCCGAGGACGCCGAAGATCTGGCCGGCGGGGCACTCGAACGACACGTCGACGACGGCGTCGATCGTCCCGCGACGCGAGGTGAACGTCTTCGTCAGGCCGTCCGCCGCCACCAGGATCTCGCTCATATCGTCTCCGCCCCGACCGTCTCCTGCAGCACCTCGGGGATCCGGATTCGCCCGTCCTCCGTCTGATTGTTCTCCAGAATCGCCGCCATCAGGCGCGAGGTGGCGAGGCCGGAGCCGTTCAGGGTATGCACGAACTCCGGCTTCGCCTTCGGCGCGGGCCGATACCGGATGTCCCCCCGACGCGCCTGGAACGCCTCGCAATTCGTGCACGAGGAGACCTCGTAGTACCGTCCCTGGCCGGGGAGGTAGACCTCGAGGTCGACCGTCTTGCTCGATTGCTGCGCGATGTCCCCGCTCGCCAACAGCACGACCCGGTAGTGGAGATCGAGCGCCTGCAGCACCGTCTCCGCGTCGGCGATGAGCTTCTCCAGCTCGTCGTACGAGGAATCAGGCGTGGTGAACTTGAACAGTTCCACCTTGTTGAACTGGTGCACGCGGATCAGGCCGCGCTCCTCCTCGCCGTAGCTTCCCGCCTCCCGGCGGAAGCATGGCGTGTACGCAACGTAGTACTTCGGCAGCTCGTCGATCGACAGGATCTCGTCCCGATGGAGATTGACCAGGAGGCTCTCCGCCGTCGGATTCAGATACAGCTCGTCCTTCTCGATGTGGTAGACGTCGTCGGCGAACTTCGGCAGCTGAGACGAGACGTAAAAGCTCCTCGCGTTCGCTAAAAATGGCGGGAGGATCGGGACGTAACCGCGACCCGCGTGATGGAAGTACATGAATTGGATCAGTGCCATCTCGAGCCGCGCCCCGGCGCCGACGTACATCGGAAACCGCGCTCCGGCGATCGCCGCGGCGCGCGGGAAGTCGAGGATCCCCTTCTCCTCCCCGATCTCCAGGTGATGTCGGATCGGGAATGGGGGCTCCGGCTTCTCCCCCACCGTCTTCAGGACGAGATTCGCTTCCTTCCCTCCGGCCGGGACCGACTCGTGGGGGACGTTGGGAAGGAGGGCGAGGCGTCGTTCGATCTGCGCTTCCGCCTCCCGAAGCTCTTCGTCGAGCGCCGCGATCCGATCGGCGATCTCAGACAGGCGAGAGAGCAGGTCCTCGACCCCCTCGCCGGCCCGCTTCCTCCGACCGACCTCCTGAGAGCCGCGGTTCCGCTCCGCCTTCATTCCCTCGACCTCGGCGATCAGTCGGCGTCTCTCCTCATCGAGCGAGAGGATCTCGCCCAGGTCGATCGACGGATCGCGCGCCCGCAGTCGGGACTCGATCCCGGCCCGGTCTTCTCGGATCTCGCGGATGTCGAGCATCTTCGGCCTCCATTCGCTGTGGAATTCTAGGAGACGAACGGGATCTCGGCAATAGCCCGAGGCTTCAATCCTGTTCTGATCGGATGTTTCGCCTGCGGGCGCCGGGTATACTATCCGGTCGCCGGAGCGGCGCGCGGCCGGAATCGGCCGCAGGCAGGTCGGGCCGCCGGGCGGAGGGATGACATGCGGTTGCTGATCTACTCGAAGGCGCTGTACTCGACGTGGATCTACTACAGCGCCGATCGGATCCTGTTCGACGCCGGCGAGGGCGCAAGCTCGATCCTCGGGAACAAGGCGTTCGCCGTCCGGCACGTCTTCCTCTCCCACGGCCACGCCGACCACATCGGTGGCCTCATCGGGCTGATCAACATCCGCAACACCGCGATGGGCGACAAGGAGAAGGAGCTGACCGTCTACTACCCGAAGGGAAACTACCTCGTCACCGAGATGATGAGCTACATTGCCCGGACGAATCGTCGCCTCAGCTATCGCCTGGAGTGGGTCCCCCTCGAGCCCGGGGACCGCGTCGAGATGCTCGCCGGGCAGCTCCCCCGCTACGTCGAGGCCTTCCCGACCGTCCACGTGCACAACGAGATCTCGCTCGGATACAACGTCGTCGAGGTCCGCCACCGGCTGAAGCCCGAACTCGCCGGCGCCTCCCAGGAGGAGATCATCGCCCGCGTCAAGGCGGAGGGGAAGGAATCGATCACCGACTACTACGACCAGAAGCTCTTCTCCTACGGCGGCGACTCCGTCGCGATCAAGCCGGCCTATGTCGCCGACACCGAGATCCTCTGCCACGATACGACATTCCTCGACGATGAGGATCGGAAGGAGTACAAGCACGCGACGTTGATCGAGGCGATCGCCTGTGCCCGCCAGGCCCGCGTGAAGAAGGAGCTCCTCTGCGTCCACATCTCCAGCCGGTACAAGACGAAGCTTCGCGAGATCGAGGCGGCGAGCGGCCGGCACGACGACCTCGACTTCAAGGTGACGCTCGTCCCGCCCGGGCGGATCTACTCCGTCGCCTGACGCGCGGCCTGTTGAACGCCAGCTTCCCGATCCGGTACCATCCGCCGAGCTCACAGAGTCCCCGGGAGGAACGATGGTCGATCGCCGCTTCGCCCGTATCCAGACGGAGCTTCCCGGCCCCAAGTCGGCCGCCGTCTTCGCCGCCAAGGCGAAGTACGTCGCGGCCCCGCTCGTGACGTTCGCCCCGTTCATCGTCCAACGAAGCGAGGGGGCGATCATCGAGGATCTCGACGGGAACCGGTTCATCGACTTCACCGGCGGGTGGGGCTGCCTCGCGCTCGGGCAGCGGAACGAGCGCGTCGTCCGGGCGTTGCGGGACCAGATCGACGACTACCTGCACACCGACTTCACCGCTGTGCCCTACGCGCCGTTCATCGAGCTGGCCGAGCTCCTGTGCGCGCGGACGGCGATCGACGGCGAGCTGAAGGCCGCGTTCTTCAACAGCGGCGCCGAGGCGGTCGAGAACGCCGTCAAGATCGCCCGCGCTTACACCAAGCGGAAGGCCGTCTTGGTCTTCGAAAACGCGTTCCACGGGCGCACGCTCCTGGCGATGACGATGACCCACAAGGCGAAGCCGTACAAGTACGGGTTCGGTCCGTTCGCTCCGGACGTCTACCGTCTCCCGTACCCCTACGAGTATCGGAAGCCCGTCACCGCGGACGAGATCGAGTGGGCCCTCCTCTCCCTCGTCGATCCCTCGGAGGTCGCCGCGATGGTCGTCGAGCCGGTGATCGGGGAGGGGGGATTCCTGATCCCGCCGGACTGGTTTCTCCCCGCGATGCGTGACCTCGCCAACGAGCACGGGTTCGTCCTCGCGTTCGACGAGGTCCAGTCGGGAATCGGCCGCACGGGCCGGTTCTTCGCGTTCGAACACTTCGGCGCGCAGCCGGACTTGGTCTGCGTCGGCAAGTCGCTCGGCTCGGGCCTCCCCCTCTCCGGGGTCGTCGGAAGGGCGGAGATCATGGACGCGCCGATCGCCGGCGCCATCGGAGGGACCTACGCCGGCAACCCGCTCGCCTGCCGCGCCGCGATCGAGGTGATCAAGGGCCTCGACGAGGAGAACCTCCTTGAGCGGGCCGTTCACGTCGGAGACCGGATCAGGGAGTGCTTCGCGCGGCTCGCCGAGCGGTTCGACGTCATCGGCGACATCCGCGGACTCGGCGCGATGGTCGGCGCCGAGCTGGTCCTCGATCGGGGGACGAAGGAACCGGCCGGAGAGCTGACCGAGCAGATCGCCCGCGAGGCGCTCCGAAACGGCGCCCTCTTCCCGACCGCAGGCCTGTCCGGAAACGTCCTTCGCGTCCTCGTCCCCCTCGTGATCTCTGACGAGCAGATCGACGAGGGGATGGACATCCTCGCCGAAGCGTTCGAGGCGGTCGTCGGCTAGCCCGCTCCTCCGCCGTCCGATCGCAGCCGTTCCGTCCGCATTCGCCGATTCCGACGGACATCGCAGCCGGTTCGCCGAACAGGGCGCGCCGGCCGCGAAGAGCCGAAAACGACCATGCCAACATGGTTTCGCTCCTCTCGATGCAGCAAAGCCTGGCGCCTTCTGCGGTACAGACTTGGCAAGCGACTACCTCGTTGCTATACTGGGCGCCAGATTCTCTAAACCCTAAGGGGGTAGACGTGAACAAGGCAGAGCTGGTCGAGAAGCTGGCGAAGAAGACGGGACTGACGAAGAAGGACGCCCGAGCGGCGTTGGACGGTGTGGTCGACGTGGTGACGGCCGCACTGGCGAAGAACGAACCGGTCATTATCACCGGGTTCGGAAAGTTCGAGACCCGGAAGCGAAAGGCCACGACCCGGATGAATCCGCAGACCGGGCAGCGGATCAAGACTCCGGCGAAGACCGTTCCTGCGTTCAAGGCAGGGAAGAACCTGAAGGAGCTCGTCGCCAAGAAGGCGAGGTAGGGGCTGGTCTAGAGAATCACCCTAGCTACTCGACCGAGTAGCCTTCAAGATGCCGCAAGGGGAGGCCATCGGCCTCCCCTCTCCATCCTCCACGGTCCTCGCTCCCCCCGGACGTGCTCGCCGCGCGACCTTTCCCTATACTCGTCGCCATGGATCTGCTGTCCGGCCTCAGTCCACGGCAACGGGATGCCGTCACGTTCGGCGAGGGGCCGCTCCTGATCGTCGCCGGCGTGGGGACGGGAAAGACGACGGTCATCACTCGCCGGATCGCCTGGCTGATCGCAGAGAAGAGGGCCCTTCCGGCCGAGATCCTCGCCCTCACGTTCACCGAGAAGGCGGCCGCGGAGATGGAGGAGCGGGTCGACGTCCTCGTCCCGTACGGGTACATCGAGGCCCAGATCGGGACGTTTCACTCGTTCTGCGAGCGGGTCCTCCGAGAGAACGCCGTCCTGCTCGGCCTTTCGCCCGACTACCGGATCTTGACCGAGCCGGAGCAAGCGATCTTCCTGAAGGACCACCTGTTCGACCTCCCCCTCACGCGCTACCGCCCGCTCGGGAACCCGATGCGCCACCTTCGCGCGCTCCTGACGCTCTTCTCCCGCGCCAAGGACGAGGACGTCACACCGGAGGAATACCGAGCGCACGCAGACCGGCTCGCCGGAGACGCGAGAGGGGCCGACGCGGAGGCGGACGAGGGGCGGCTCCTGCTCGAGGAGGCCGCGACGCAGGACGAGCTCGCCGAGGCCTACGCCGCCTACCAGCGTCTCCTCCTCGAGCACGGATTCGTCGACTTCGGCGACTTGATCACCTTGACCCTCCGTCTGTTCCGTGAGCATCCGACAGCGCTCGTGCGCTACCGTGAGCGGTTCCGCTACGTCCTCGTCGACGAGTTCCAGGACACGAACTACGCGCAGTTCGAGCTTCTGAAGCTCCTTGCCAGCCATCGAAACCTGACCGTCTGCGGCGACGACGACCAGTCGATCTACAAGTTCCGCGGCGCCGCGATCAGCAACATCCTCGGCTTCCAGGAGGCGTACCCTGACGCCGAGCTGATCGTCCTCGATCGCAACTACCGGTCGACCCAAGCCATCCTCGACTCGGCCTACCGCCTGATCCAGCACAACAACCCGGATCGCCTCGAGGTCCGCGCCGGGATCAACAAGCGCCTCGTCGCGGTGGAGGAGAAGGGGCGACCGCCGCATCAGGTCCACTTCGAGACGCTCGATGAGGAGTGCGACTTCGTCGCCGAGATGATCGCCCGGAGGAGGGCCGACGAGGACCGTCGCCTGAGCGACTTCGCCGTTCTGGTCCGGAGCAACGCGCAGGCCGAGGCGTTCCTCCGTGCGCTCGGCCTCCTTCAGATCCCCTGGCGCTTCTCCGGAAGCCGCGGGCTGTACGACCAGGAGGAGATCCGCTCGGCGATCGCGTTTCTCCGCGTCCTCGCCGATCCGCGGGACACGATGTCGCTCCATCACCTCGCCGGCTCCCCCCCATACAGCGTCCCGGCCGAGGCGCTCGCTTCGGCGACCGGCCACGCGCGCCGCCGGAACAAGGGGCTTCTGCAGGTCCTTCGCATCGCCTCCAAGACGCCCGGATTCCTGGACATCTCGGAGAAGGGACGGGAGAGGATCGTCCACCTCCTCGACGACCTCGACGTCATGCTCCCCCTGTCGACGCAGGAGCGGACCGGCGACCTCCTCTACCAGTACCTGTCGACCCAGACGGGAACGATCGAGCGGCTGTCCAACTCCGAATCGGCTCGCGATGCCCAGCGGATCCAGAACCTGGCGAAGCTCTTCTCGATCGTCGAGCGCTTCTCGCGGGTCACGCGCTACGATCGCGTCGCGTGGTTCATCGACTACCTCGACGCGCTGATCGAGGCTGGGGACAACCCCGCCGTCGGCGATGCGCAGTGGGACGCCGACGCGGTGAACGTGCTGACGATCCACCAGGCGAAGGGGCTGGAATTCCCAATCGTCTTCCTCGTCGGACTCGTCACCGGTCGCTTTCCGTCCTCTCACCGCCGGGACCCGATCCCGCTTCCGGACGAACTCGTCAAGGACCTCGTCACCGGCTCGGACTTCCACCGTCAGGAAGAGCGGCGTCTCTTCTACGTCGGCATGACGAGGGCGAAGGAGGACGTCTACCTGAGCAGCGCGCAAGACTACGGTGGGAAGCGCCCCCGCAAGCCGAGCCTGTTCGTCTCCGAGGCGCTCGACCTCGATGCGTCGCAGCTCGTCCCTCAGCGGCGCTCCCCGCTGGCGCGGATCACGCGGCACGCCGGCGCCGGGGGGGAAGGGCCGCTTGGCACCGGTGAGTCGATGCTCTTCCCGCGCGGGGAGGAGATCCTCCCGTTGAGCTATCGGAAGATCGACGACTACCTGACGTGCCCCCTGAAGTACCGCTACATCCACGTCCTGCGGGTCCCGATCCGGCAGCCTCACACCGTGATCTACGGGAACGCGATCCACCAGGCGATCCGCCTGTACCACCTGCATCGGATCGCCGGGCGGGAGACTTCTCTGGCCGACCTCCACGCGATCTTCCGGAAGCACTGGCAGGCGGAGGGGTTCCTCACCCCGGAGCACGAGGAACTCCGCCTTCAGGAGGGGCTGAAGGCGCTCGAGGCGTTCCGCGCGTTCGAGGCCGCGGAGGCGTCCGTCCCGACGTACATCGAACGGCGCTTCTCCCTGGTACAAGACGGGATCCGCCTTGTCGGGGTCTTCGACCGGATCGACATCGCCGACGGCGCCGAGGGCACGATCATCGACTACAAGACCTCGGACGTGCGGACCGAGGAGCAGGCGACGAGGCGAACGAAGGAGAGCCGCCAGCTCGCCCTCTACGCCCTCGCCTACCGAGGGCTGTTCGGCGCGCTCCCGGTCGCGGTCGAGCTCCGCTTCCTCACGCCGGAGATCGTCGTCGGGCGCGCGATCCCGTCGGAGAAGACGATCGAGCGCGCAATGGCCGACATGGACCGCGCCGCTGAAGGGATCCGCGCCGCCGCGTTCCCCGGAGAGCCGGTCTATCAGGCCTGCCGGTACTGCCCGTACGCTGCGATCTGCCCGGAGAAGCGGAGCGACTAGGGCTGCGGCGCACGGTTCCTCTACCGGGTCTCCGAGGTCACGGCGTCGAGATCGACGAGATGATCGGCCCACAAGGACTCGATGTCGTAGAACTTCCGCGCGTCCTTCTCGAGAATGTGAACGACGATGTCGCCGTAGTCGAGGACGGCCCACTTCCGTTCTGCAACCCCCTCGCTCCGGCTCGGCTTGATGGGGAGTCCCTCCCGCAACGCGTTGATCAGCGCCTTGGCGTGCACGGGGTTGTCCGCGCCGGCGACGACGAAGTAGGTCGTGGGGATCGAGACATCCGACAGATCGATCACGACGACGTCCTCGCCCTTCCGATCCTCGATCAGGCGGACGGCGTCGCGGACGAGGGTCCGCTCGTCGGTCATTCGAGCACCATTCCGAGTCCGGCGATCAGCAGGAGGTCCGTGCCGACCGGAACGTAGTCCCGAAGGGCGGCGTAGCCCGCCTCGAACGTCTCTGGGAAGACGATCCGGATCTCGTTCGGCGGGAGCGCGTCCCTCAGGACCCACGCCTTCGCCTCGTCGGTCAGTACGACAATGTAGCTCGGCGAATACTCGAACGAGTCGGCGTTGCCGATGCGGGTGATCGAGAAGCCCCGTGCGCGGAGGTACGCGGCCGTCCGGCTCGCCATCTCCCGGATCCCGTTGCCGTTGAAGACGGCCACGTTGACCTCGTCGGGGGTCAGGAGATCGAGCCCCTTGAGCGACGAGGCGACGACCCGTTCCGCCTCGACGATCTTCGGCTCGACGATCGACTGACCGTCGGCCGTGGTCGTCTCCGTCGGGAGGACGACCGTGCGCACGTCGTCCTCCGGGACGTCGTGGAGGACCGCCGCCACTTCGAACAGGTCCTCCAGCGTGCAGTTCGTCTCGATCGACGGGAGCGCCTTACGGACCGCCGATCGGAGCGCGCGGACCGATTGGTCTCGAGCCCCTTGGGAGAGGAGGGTGCGCAGGAGCTCCGCCTGGCGCGCGAGCAGTCCGGCGTCCCCCGGGAGGCCCGACGAGACCGCAAAGGCGACGGCCCCCGATCCGTCCATCCGCTGCTCGCCCGAGCGGAGCTCGACCCGCAACGGCGGATCGACGGAGGCGTCCTCGTAGATCGCGTCGTCATTCAGCCTGACGGTCACCCCTCCGAACGAATCGATCCACTCCGAGACGACGCCGTGGTCGACCGAAAGGAAGAACGGGACATCGATCCCGAGCAAATCGCCGATCGTCCGCGCGGTCGACGGCGCACCGGATTCGGAGAAGACCGCCGACGCCGGCGTCAGGTGGCCTTCGGAGTCCTTCACCCGGACGTCGGGCGGGATGGAGAGGAAGACGAGATCCTCGGCCGACAGGCTGAGGAGCGTCATCGCGTCGGCTCGGCCGGCTTCGTCGTGTCCGATGAGAAGGAGGTTCGTCCGCTCCCCGTGCGCCAGGATCGACCCGACGTGGCGCTGCGTCAGCAGGTACCAGGCGACCGCCCCCGCCGCGAGGACGAGCGCGACGGCCGCGACGACAAGAACTTGCTTGCGTACTGGGTTCCCCCTCATGTCACCCCTTCGAAGAGGACGCTATCACACGCACCGAGGATTGTCAACCGTTCTTCCACACGCCTACGACATTCCCATGATCCGTCCCCCGGTTGACGGACGCCCGAGGCGGGGTATTCTTGGTGCATGATGGAGGCCGATTTCCTGAGCGCGCGCGACCGCTACGTTTCGCTCGCCGACCGCGCCGTCCGCGCATACGTCACCGAGGGGCGGGTCATCGATCCTCCGGCCGATCTGGCTGAAGGGATGGAGAGATCGGCGGGTGTCTTCGTCTCGATCAAGAAGCACGGCGCCCTTCGCGGCTGTATCGGGACCTTCTTCCCGACCGAGCCGACGATCGCCGAGGAAGTGATCGCGAACGCGATCAAGTCAGCCACGACCGATCCGCGGTTCCCCGCGATCACCCCCGACGAACTCGACGACCTTTCCCTGTCGGTCGACGTCCTGTCCGAACCGGAGCCGTGCACGGAGTCCGACCTCGACCCGACACGTTTCGGCGTCATCGTGGAGAGCGGTTGGCGGAGGGGGCTCCTCCTTCCCGACCTCCCCGGCGTCGACTCCGTCGCGGCGCAGATCGGCATCGCCCGGCGGAAGGCAGGAATCGGGCCCGACGAGCCGTGCACCTTTCGGCGGTTCACCGTCGAGCGCCACACCTAGCATGGCCGAACCCCGCGTCTCTATCGTCACCTTCGGCTGCCGCGCCAACCAATACGAGACCGCGATGATGGAGCGGCTTCTCGAGTCGGCTCCCTCGACCGTGACCGGCGATGCCGCCGTCTACGTGTTGAACGCGTGCACGGTGACGAGCCTGGCCGAGCGGAAGGCCCGCCGAACGGCGCGCCGGCTCCGCCGCACCCACCCCGGGAGCGCGATCGTCGTGATCGGGTGCCTCGCCGACGCGGTAGGAAAGGGGCTGACGCACTTCGACGACGCCGATCTTCTCGCCGGCAACGCCTGGAAGTCCCGGATCGTCGAGGTCGTCGAGCGGGCGCGCGCTGGCGATCGCGGGCTCCTTCCGGCGGTGGAGCCGCGCCCGATCGCTGAAGAGGCGAGCGCGGGAAGCCGCGAGCGAATTCGCGCCTACCTCAAGATCCAGGACGGCTGCTCCCACGCCTGCACGTACTGCCGGGCAACCCAGGTCCGAGGCGCACCGCGGAGCAAGCCGATCGACGCCGCGGCAGCGGAGGCCGGTGCGTTGGTCCGCTCCGGGTTCCCGGAGATCGTCCTGACCGGGATCGACCTCGCCCAGTACGCTCCCGCAGACGGGACCCTCGCCGAGGCCGTCGGCCGTCTGCTCGCGATCGACGGGCTCCTCCGACTGCGGATCGCTTCGATCAACCCCTCCGGCCTGGCCGCACCGCTGATCGATGCGTTCGCCGCGGACGGACGCGCCTGCCCACACTTCCACGTGCCGCTCCAGAGCGGCGACGACCAAACCCTGCGACGGATGGCGCGGGGGTACGCGGTCTCCGATTACCTCGGCAGGATCGAAGCCGTCCGACGGGAGATCCCCGGCGCCACGTTCGGGACGGACGTCATCGTCGGATTCCCCGGCGAGGACGATGCCGCGTTCGCGAACACGTGCCGAGTCGTCGAGGCGGTCGACTTCGTCAACCTCCACGTGTTCCGCTTCTCGCCGCGCCCCGGGACCGTCGCTGCCGGTCTCCCCGATCCGGTCGCCGAGGAGGTCAAGCGCCGGCGCGCCGATGTCCTCGTTCGCCGGTGGCGCGAAGGGCTTCGCAGGCACCTTGACAACCGGATCGGTTCGACACACCATGTCCTCGTGGAAGAGCGCCGCGGTGACGAATGGCGCGGTTACGCAAGCGATTACCTCTACATCCAATTCGCTTCGGATGAGGAGATCCCTGTCGGTTCCATCCGCCCTGTCCGTATCGTCGCGGTGGTGGAAGACCACTTGAAGGGAACGGTCGATGATTGAACGAGCCCGCGCCGAGCTCACGTTGAACGACAACGCCGAAGCGACCGCGTTGCTCGGCCAGTACAATCGCAACCTCAAGGAGATCCAGAAGGCGTTCGCCGCGCAGATCCTCGCCCGGGGCGAGACGATCCGCATCGAGGGCGAGTCGGGTGAGGTCGAACAGGTCCGCGGGCTGTTCGAAAAGCTCCTCGATCTCGTCCAGGGGCGTCACGCGCCGTCGCTCGCCGATGTCCAATACCTGATTGCGCAGATTAAGGCGGGCGTCGGGGTGGAGGACGTCCTGTCGGACGTCGTCCGGATCACCCACTGGGGCGAGGAAATCCGGGCCAAGACCGTCGGGCAGTACCGCTACGTCTCGGCGATCCGCGAGAACGACATCACGTTTTCCATCGGCCCCGCCGGAACAGGGAAGACGTACCTCGCGGTGGCGATGGCGATCGATTACCTCAAGCGGGAGCATGTCAAGCGGATCATCCTGACCCGTCCGGCGGTCGAGGCCGGCGAAGAGCTCGGGTTCCTCCCCGGGGACATTCAAGCCAAGGTCAGTCCGTACCTCCGCCCGCTCTACGACGCGATCTTCGACATGATCCCCGTCGGCGAATTCGAGAAGTTGATCGAACACGGGCGGATCGAGATGGCCCCGCTCGCGTTCATGCGCGGCCGGACGTTGAACAACTGCTTCGTCATCCTCGACGAGGCGCAGAACACGACTTCGACGCAGATGAAGATGTTCCTGACGCGCCTCGGGTTCCACTCCAAGGCGATCATCACCGGCGACGTCACCCAGGTCGACCTCGAGAAGCGGGTCTCCGGTCTGATCGCCGTGCAGCAAATCCTCGAGGGGATTCCAGGGATCGAGTTCATCCGACTTGACAAGTCGGACGTCGTCCGCCATCCGTTGGTGGCGAGGATCATCGAAGCCTACGAGAAGAACGATCGGAAGCGCGTCCCGGAATCCGAGAACGCGTAGGCCCGGCCGTCCATGGGTGGCCGCGCAGTTGGTCTCTTCGTCCCGTTGTGCTACCCTGATCCGACCTCGCGCGGGAGGCCGTCGACCGACGAGCGGAAGGAGGAGTTATGAGGCGCTGGGCTGGAGAATTGATACTGTTCACCTTCGTCGTTCTCGTCTCGATCGGAGCGGTCGCGCCGGAACCGCTCCGCGGGCCGGTCTTCATCAACGAGGTCGCCTGGGCCGGCGCGAGCTGGGAACCGACCGCGGAGTGGATCGAGCTGTTCAACGCTTCGTCCGAGTCGCTCGATCTCGAGGGCTGGCGCCTCGTCTCGTCGGACGGCTCCCCGGATGTCGAACTGCAAGGGACGATCCGGCCCCACGTCGACGGCGACCCGGCGAGCGGCTTCTTCCTTCTCGAGCGCGACAGCGATGACTCCGTCCCCGAGATCGCCGCCGACCTGATCTACCGCGGTGCCCTGACAGACCGCGGGGAGACCCTCTACCTTTACGATCCGAGCGGGAACCTCGTGGACACGGCGAACGCTCCTGCCCGCGGGTTCCCCGCCTGGCCTGCGGGGACGAGCGCGTACGGCGTCCCGCCGTACGCCTCGATGGAACGGGCCGACAATCTGCGCGCCGATGCGCCAGGGTCCTGGGCGACCTCGACGGCCGTCCTTCCGGTCGGCCCAGCCGAGCGACCGCTACGGGGCACACCCCGAGGCGAGAACTCGACCTCCAGCGTCCCCCCGACGCCCTCCTTCGTGCTGGAGCCGCGCGATCCGGTGCCCGGAGCGCCGGTCGAATTCGATGCCTCGGGCTCGTTCGAGGAGAGCGACCACATCGTGTCCTACCGATGGGATTTCGGGGACGGTGCCGAGGGGTCGGGGGCAACGGTGAGCCACATCTACGTCCTCCCTGGGGAGTTTACCGTCGTCCTCACGCTGGCCGATGAGAAGGGCGGCGAATCCAGATTGAGTCGGATCGTCCGGGTGCACACACCGTCGCCGCCGGTCGTCGACTTCAGCGTCGTCCTCCTCCTCCCTGAGCGGGTTCCCCGCGCCGGAAGTCCGATCCAATTCCAGGACGAGTCGAGCGATGTCGACGGAGTGATCGCTGCGTGGGAATGGAGCTTCGGGGACGGCTCGACGGCCTCGACCGTGGACGTGCTTCACACGTACGACCGCTGCGGCGTCTACACGGTCGGCCTCCGGGTCCTCGACGACCAGGGTGAGAGCGCCCTTCAGACGCGGTCCGTGACGATCGCCAGTCGTTCCCCGATCGCCGAATTCGCACGAATCCCCGAGCGGGTGGACGTGGACGATCCGGTCCGATTCGATGCGTCGGCCTCGCACGACACGGACGGCCGAATCGAGCTCTATCGGTGGGATTTCGATGGCGATGGAACGTACGAGCAGGAGACGTCCGATCCGATCGTCGAGCACGCGTTCCCCATCGGCGGCTTCCATGAGGTTCGGCTCTCCGTCGTCGATGACACCGGGGATCCGTCGGTCCCCTTCGTCGAGACGTTTCGCGTCAATCGGCCACCGATCGCCGAGTTCCAGTTGTCGACCTTCGAATCCAAGGAACTCAAGCCGATCTGCTTCATCGACATGTCGTACGACGAGGACGGAGTGATCACAAGTTGGCTGTGGGACTTCGGCGACGGGACGACCGCGGAGGCGGCCGATGTGAAACACGCGTTCGAGGACGACGGAACGTTCGCCGTCTCGCTGACGGTCACAGACGACAGCGGGGCACAGCGCACGACGACCGCGGAGGTCCTGATCTCGAACCTCCCCCCGATCGCTCGATTGGTCACCGAGGCGTCGACGCACCCGACCGGGGAGCGATTCCAGTTCGACGCCTCGGGTTCGACCGACCCGAGCAAGCGGGGCTCGATCGCCCTGTACGAATGGGATCTCGACAGCGACGGGACGTTCGACCGGACGACAACGTCTCCGACACTCGCCTACGCGTACGACGACGACGGCGCGTACGAGGTCCTGGTTCGCGTCACCGATGACGACGGCGCGACCGCCCTCTCCGAGCCGCTCTGCGTCCGCGTCACCAACCGCCCGCCGCGGATCGAGGGGATCGCATGGACGCCCGAGGCTCCGACCGACGACGTCGAGGTGCGTTTCTCAGCGACGGCGAGCGATCCGGACGGGAGCATCACCGGTTGGTTCTGGGACCTCGGCGATGAGACCGTCGCCACTGGGTCGAATCCGACGATCCGGTTTCCGGATGACGGGCGGTACACGGTCCTCTTGACGGTGCAGGACGACGATGGGACCCGCTCCGATCCGTTCTCCGTCGAGGTGATCGTCGAGAACGCGCCGCCCGTCGCCGAGTTCGTCACGGCGACCCCCCACGGACGGTGCGTCGCCCTCGACGCTCGCGGGTCGTACGACCCGAGCCCGACCGGGGAGATCGTTCACGTCGCATGGGACTTCGGCGACGGGACAAGCTGCCCGGGGACCCCGGGCGGCTGCGGCGGAGGAGACCGGTGGGCGCCCGACCATTGCTACGCCGGGCCCGGAACGTATGTCGTGACCCTCGTCGTGATCGACGAGGAGGGCGCCCTCACCCGGAGCACGAAGAGCATCTCGATCGCAGAATAGGAAGGACCCGCATGTTCCACATCCGCGAAGCGATCCCCGAAGACAACGAGGCCCTTCTGCACCTGGAGTCCCAGAGCCCTCAAGGGTCCGGGATCTCCATCCTCATCGACCGGGACGACTACTTCTATCGGTCGCGCCTCCACGACCGGAGCAGGGTCCTGATCGCCGAGGAGCACGGCAAGCTCGTCGGGATCATGGCCTTCGCGATCAAGGAAGTCCTCCTCGACGGCGGGCCGGAACGGGTCGCCTACTTCTACGATCTCCGCGGCGAGGCGTCGTACCGCCGGAGCATGAAACGAGGCCTGTTCCGCCTGTGGAGGGCGTGCCTCGACGAGATCGAAGGCGAGGGCGCCGCGTTCATCTACGGGCATGTCAAGTCCGACAACAAGAATTCCATGCAGATCGCGAAGAAGATGAACGCGAAGATCGGTGCGACGTTCAACATCCTCTCTCTGCCCGGCCTTCCCGGGGATCCCGGCGACCTCGATGACCACCTGCAGGACCTGGAAGGGGAGATCGCACGCTTGGATCGTTGCGTCGGGAGCCGCTCCCTCCGCCCCTGTGACTTCGGCGCCGCCTATCGTCGGGGCGTGGAGCTCGGATACCTCCGCGGGATCTTCCGGCTCGAGAACGGCGATTCCGCCGCCCAGGTGAGCGCGTGGGACCTATCGAAGATCTACCGCGGCCGGGTCCTCCGGATGCCGGCTTCCCTCCTCGCGTTGGGCATCTTTCTCAATCCGCTCGCGACGGTCTTCCCTCTGCCGAGGATCCCGAAGGTCGGGGAGCAACTCGCCTACCTCCAGCTCTTCGACCCGATCTGCGTGGGGGAGCACGGCGCTGCGTTGCTGAAGTCCCTCATCCAGCAGCTGCGTCGGAAGATCTTCGCCGACGGGATCGACATCCTGACCCTGTTCGTCTACCAGGACGATCCCTTCCTCCCGCGCATGCCGCGCTTCTACCCGCAGAAGGTGATGCACTACCACACGATGGTCCGGCCCTGCGGATCGGACGAGCTCCCGGAACGGCCTCTCTACTTGGACATCCGGGACATCTAGACGCGTCAGACAGCGAGGCGATAGCCGAATCCTCGCGACGTGAGCACCAGTCGGGGCTTCTTCGGATCACGCTCGATCTTTCTGCGAAGGAGGTAGACGTACTTCTGAACGTCCTGTCCCGTGGCGTACGCGCTCCCGGGCCAGAGCTCGGCCAGGATCTCCTGTGTCGGGAAGACGCGGCCTGGCGAGGAGGCGAGCAGCTTCAACAGCCGGTATTCCTTCGGGGACAGGGAGACGGTCCGATCTTCGAGACGGACCTCTTTGCGGACGTCGTCGATGATCAGATCGAGCGCACCGATCCCCGGCTGCGTCCTTCGAAGGACCGCCTCGACTCGCGCCAAGACCTCCTCGAGATGAAACGGCTTGGAGATGAAGTCGTCGGCTCCCTCGCGCAGCCCGCGCACGCGGTCGTCGGTACGGCTCAGCGCCGTGACCATGATGATCGGGACCGAGCTCTTCTTCCGGACCTCCGCCAGCAGTTCCCACCCGGCCGTCTTGGACTCGGGGAGGATCACATCGAGAAGGATCAAGTCCGGTGTCCATTTGGACAGAAACTCCTCGGCCTCCGTCTTGCTCGCGACGACGCGTACCCGGTAGCCCTCCTCTCGGAGGGCCTCCTCGAGAAGCGCAGCGATGTGCCCTTCGTCCTCACAGACCAAGATGTTCGCGGATCCCATGTCCACCACTTGCTGCGTCTCTACCCCGGACCCCCGCCCAGGGTTTCACGAGGAGACCCGACTACGTTTCCGCCTGATCCTGCTGCGTCTCGCGCTCCCGCCGGAGGAACGTGGGGACATCGAGGTTCTTGTCCACCGTGATTCGCTCCCGTTGGGACAGCCGTCGTCGCTCCCGGCCGATCGTGTCGGCCTCCTGGAAGTCGGCCGCGATCACCGTGATCTGAATCCCCCCCGCGAAGTCGGGCTGGACGACGGCGCCGAAGACGAGGTCGCACTCCGTCGCTGCGGCCTTGCGGACGTGATCGGCCGCAGCGGTGACCTCGCCCAGCGTCAGGTCGTCGCCACCGGTGACGTTCATGATCATCTTGCGCGCGCCGCGGATCGAATCCCCCTCGAGGAGCGGATTGCTGCTGGCGAACTTCGCCGCATTGATGGCTCGCTGCTTTCCGGTCGCCTGCCCCATCCCCATCATCGCGTCACCGGCCCCGGCCAAGACGCTTCGAATGTCGGCGAAATCGAGGTTGATCAGGCCGCGGATCGTGATCAGATCGGAGATCCCGCGCACGCCCTCATGGAGAATCTCATCGGCCAGCTCGAACGCTTTCGTCATCGGTAGGCCGCGGGCGTTCGTCTCGAGGAGCCGATCGTTGGAGATGACGATCAGGACGTCGGCCGCCCTCCGGAGTTCGGCGAGGCCGGCCTTGGCATGGTTCATCCGGACGGTCCCCTCGAACGAGAAGGGCTTCGTCACAACGCCAACCGTCAAGGCGTCGGCCTCCTTCGCGATCTCGGCGATGACCGGGGCGGCCCCGCTCCCCGTGCCGCCGCCGAGACCGGCGGTGATGAACACCAGGTCCGTGTCTCGAACGAGGCTCGCGATCTCCCATCGCGACTCCATCGCGGCGCGGTGGCCCTTCTCGAGGTCCCCGCCCGTCCCGCGCCCGCTCGTGATGTCCATTCCCAACTGCAGCGTCTCCCCGATCGCCGCCGCATCGAGGACCTGACGATCGGTATCGACCGCGACCAACCGGACGCCCTGCAATCGTTCTTCGCGCATCCGCACGACGGCGTTCACGCCGCCGTCGCCGACGCCCAATACGAGGATCCTCGCGTTCGCTCCGTGCTGAGGCTCCTGCTCTCGGACCTGCTCGACGAGCGGTGGCTCGCCGATCACCACTTCGTGCGGACCGAGCGTCTTCGTGACGGCCTCCTGAAGCTTCCCCAGCTTCCGCAGGCAGTACTCCTTCTTGAACTCGCTGTCGACGGAAACGAACAGCTGGTCCTCGTCGAGCGAGATCGACGCGACGTCCGTCGGCAGACAGGCTCGGAGGATTCGATCGTCGATGGCGCTCAGGACGTCGCGCCAACGATCTCGAAGTCCCCCGTCCGATGTCTGCCCTGCATTCAAATCCGACATTGCATCGCTCCCTGTGCCATTCTGTACGGGAATCTCGCACATGTCAACAGCGATCCGAGCCGGATCGTCCCCGCGTCGCGCGCTTGTGGCTCGCCCGCCCTTCATCTACCATGCCGGACGTGACTTTCGAAGCGGTGTGGGACGTTCTCAAGTGGGTTTTGTTGGTGCTCGCCGCCGGGTTCATCGGTCAGTTCGGCAGGTCCTTCGCGCTGAGGCTGGTCGAGCGCCGACGGCGGAAGACCTCTTCGGAGCCGGCCTCGACGCCGCCGGACGTCGAGATCGAGAAGGCGCGGCTCGGAGCTCAGGCCAAGATCGAGAAGAAGCGAGCCAAGGCGGAGGTCAAGCGAGCGAAGAAGGCCGACAAGGAATCATCGGAAGGGGAATCCGGTTAGCCCGGATCGGTGGACGGCCTAGCCCTCGTCCTTCGCGTGAGAGACGATCTCCATCCCGTTGTAGTACCCGCAGTGCGGGCACGCCCGGTGCGGCAGCTTCGTCTCGTGACAATGCGGACACTCGCTTACCGCAACCGGTGCGGTCTTCCGCCAATGGTTGCGACGCGCACGTCCCTTCGCCCTGGATGTTCTGTACTTGGGGACCGCCATCGTTCCTCCCACGCGCGAGCCTCCATGAGGATTGAAGGCCGCAGAGGTCCTGAGTTTAGCCGACCGATGAGGACGGCGCCACCTCGATCACAAGCGTCACCGGCCCGTCGTTGACCAGCTCGACCGCCATCTTCGCGCCGAATCGCCCCGTCTCGACATCGACCCCCTGTGCGCGGATCGCGTCGACGAACGTCTCGAACAGCGGCTCGGCGATCTCGGGGACGGCCGCCCCGACGAAGCTCGGCCTCCTCCCCTTGCGCGTGTCCCCGTACAGCGTGAACTGGGACACGGCGAGGACCTCCCCCCCGACATCCCGGAGGGAACGGTTCATCTTCCCCTCGTCGTCCTCGAAGACGCGCAACTCGACGACCTTCCTCGCGGCCTTTCGCAGGTTCACCTCCGCGTCGTTCGGAGCGATCCCGACCAAGAGCAGGAGGCCTCTCCCGATCTGAGCGACCCGCTCTTCGGCGACCTCGACGGAAGCGCGCTTCACCCGTTGCACGACGAGCCGCATCGGTCAGCCCTCTTCCTGCAGCCGCTCGGCGTAGTCGATCAGCCGCTGCATCGCCTCGTCGCTCAACGTCGACGCCCGGGCGAGGAGGACCAGCTCCATCCGCTCCCGCGTCACTTGCGCCTGGATGCTCTGGTGGAACGCCTGCTCGACGAGCCGCGGGGCGCGCACGTTGGCTTCACGATCGACATAGTTGACCCGCCACTGGGGGATCCGATTGAGAAGGCCCAGCGCGACCTCGATCAGTCGCTTGACGTGCGGCTCGCGGGCCTCGAAGACCCGGTTGACGTAGTTGGCGACGCGCTGGTTGTCGGTGAAGAAGATGACCGAGTCCGGGTCGTACGTCGCGACGTGCCGGGCGGCCTCGATCAGCGCTCGGTACTCGGCGACTTCGGTCGTCGCCCGGCCGATCAGCCGCGAGACCTCGTCGATCACGACCCCGTCCTGGTCGGTGACTGCAATCCCGATCCCCGCCTCCCCGGGCTCTCCCCTCGCCGCTCCGTCGATGTACACAAAGAGCTTCTTCATCCTGTGGGTCCACCAGGATTCGAACCTGGGACCGACCGGTTATGAGCCGGCTGCTCTGCCCCTGAGCTATGGACCCGTCTCCGACACGGAGGATATGAGGGGGTCTACGTGCGTGTCAAGCAGTCCCCGCGCCCGGTCCATCGCGCCTTACCCGCCCCCCCGCCGGCCTCCCCGGAGAGGTCGAACCCGCACGCCGCCAGCGCGCGGAGGAGCTCACCCGGATCCTTCCCCCACTGGCCGAGCTTCCTCGAGATGTGCTCGGTCCACGAGTAGTCGTCGTACGTGAACGTCTCCTCGCGCCCCTCCTCCAGCGGGAGCTTCGTGCCCCGCGATCGGTAGTAATCCTGGGCGAGGTATCCCTCGTCCATCGAGGCCATCGCCCGCTCGACCGACGCACTGTCGAGCTCGGGGTACCGGTCCTCGAACAGGGAGAACTCGATCGGATAGCGCGGGCGGACGGGGGGGTCCTCCGCCGGATAGCCCATCGCCAGCTGAACGAGGGGGAAGACGCGCGGCGGCAGGCCGTATTCCTCCACGATCCGCTTCGCGTCGTGGGGGGCCGCCCCCAAGAAGCAGCTTCCAAGACCCAACGATTCGGCGGCCTGAACCATGTTCTGAGCCATGTAGGCCGCGTCCTGAATCCCGAGAAGGAGCGTCGAGAGATCGCACATGACACGCCGCCACCCTCGCGCCTCCATGACGCGTTCCATCCGATGCACGTCGACGCAGACCGTGAACAGAAGCGGAGCGCGAAACGGGTTCGCCTCGCGGTCCCGCTTGAGGAGGAGGCTTCCGAGCTGCGCGGCGAACGGCGCCCCCTGGCCGGCTCGCACGACCGCCTCGATGGCCTCCCGAGCCGGCTCCTCTTCGGTGAACGCCCGGATCGACTTCCGCTGGAGCATCGCCTCGATGACCGGGTTGTCTTCCACGTCCCCTCCTATTGGGTATCGGCCCGATCGACGGCTAGTCCGACACCGGCCGTATGGCGATCTCCCCGACCCCCAGATGGACCGACAGATCTCCGGCCCCTTCGCCGAGGGTCGCCTCGACGCTGCTGCCGAGCCCGCCCGCCTGGATCTCCTCGAACCCGGGGAACGGCCCGACGACGATCCCACCGATCCCGACCCCGGCAGCGACCGCATACGAAGCCTCGGTCGGCAAGAGGATTTCGATGTCCCCGGTTCCGAGCTTGACCTCGATCTCTTCGGCGGCGACACCAGCGAGGTGGACGTCGCCCGCGCCGGAGCCGATCGTGAGCGAAGGACCGATCAGCCCGTCGACCTCAATCTCTCCGAGGCCGAGCTCGATCGACGCGGTCCCCACGACACCGGTCAATCGGACGTCCCCGGCGGCCTGCTTCGCGTCGATCTCGGTTCCGGCCGGGACGGTGACCGTATACTCGATCTCCCAGTAGCCATGTCGCGGCCCTTTGGAATGGACGGTCAGCCCGCATCGGGTCGGCTCGATCAGAATCGACACCCGGTCGAGGATCGATTCCGAACGCGCCCGCTTCACGGCGACGATCCGGACCTCCGAGTCCGCGTCGGTGCTCTCGGCCGTCTCGACCGTGATTTGCCCGATCGCGTTGTCGATCTCGACGCAGGGACCGGCGAGCGAGACGGCCTCTTCGATCGTCTCCACGAGCCTCGGCCGATCGAGAAGCGCGCCGATCGCTCCCCACGTCACCGACAGGCCGACGACCGGCCCGGAGAGCCCCGGCGAGGCCGCTTTCAGCTCCGCGTCTCCCCATTCGAAGGTGAAGAGCGGCAGGAGGTACCCGAGGTGAAGCTCGAACCCGAGGTGGCGAAGCGGCTGGGCCTGCAGGCTAACGAACGGCTCGATCGCAAAGAGCGCCTCGCTCCTGCGGAGGGTCACCGGTTCAGGAACGATTCCGCAGGGACCGAACGGATCGTCCTCCCCGCCCGGCGCGGCCGGCCTCCCGACCAGGGTGAGCGACGCCCCGCCGCCGCCGAGGACGGCGCCGAGCGTCAGCAACGATCGCTCGTCTCCGCCGATCACCCACCCCAGCTCGAGACCGCCGAACCCGATCGACAGCTCGGCGTGGCGGTCCTCCGAGGAGCTCGTCGCCTCGCCGCTCCAGCCGATCCCGCCGACCGAGACGCCGTGGAGCGCCCCCCCTCGCCCACGGCCGCCGGTGAACAGGAACGCGTCGCCGAAGGAGCCGAAGCCGTTGTCCATCAGGAACGTGTCGACCTCGGAGAGACCCGGAAAGAACAGCCCGAGGGTCGACCCACCGAGACCGAACAAGATGCGCTCGCCGCTCGCCTCTTCGTCGAGCGCGTACCCCGCCGTCCCAAGCAGGCAAGCCAATCCGACAGCAACGATCGTCTTCCAGCGCATGTCCCCTCCTGTGATTCTACGGACGCTCCTTCCTACCCCATATCGACCGCTGCGGCAAGTCGCCTCGCCCCGGCGCGCCGATCCGATCCCGGTGCCGCGTTGAACTTCCGTCGGCGAACGCCATACTTACCGGATGAGGATCCGGTACATCCAGGACTACGAAGGAGGCCGAATGCAGAAGCTACTCGAAAGGACCGTGGCCGGCGCGGGCGGTTGGGTCGAACTTCGCTATCAAGCGCGGAGCACGAAGCGGATCACCGTCCGCAACGGCAACCTTGAGGAATCATCGAGCGCGCTCCTCGCCGGTCTCGGCGTGCGGGCACTCGTCGACGGTGTGTTCGGATTCGCCAGCACGACCGACGCCTCCGAGCGCGGGGTCCTCGCTGCGATCGAGGCGGCGCGGAGCGCGGCCAAGACGTCGGCTGGAGCGAAGAAGGAGCGGATCAAGGGACTCGCCGATGCATCGATGGCGACCGGCGCGTTCCCCGTCGCGACCGATGATCCCCTCGACGCGCACTCGCTGGAGGAGAAACTGGCGCTCGTCCTCCGCCTCGACGAACGGGTCCGATCCGGGGCGAAGGAAATCGCTTCGAGCATGGCCTCCTACGGGGAGATCCAGGACGAGAAGATCATCGTCACGAGCGACGGCGCGTCGGCCCACGTCTTCGATTCGAAGCCCGAGCTTCGCGCAATCGCCGTCGCGGGACGAAACGGCGATCAGACGATGGGACACGAGAGCTCCGGCGTCACCGGCGGATGGTCGGACCTGCTCGGGATCGTCGCCCCCGAGGAACTCGCGGACAAAGCGGTTCAGGTCGCCGTCGATCAGCTCGCGGCTCCGCATCCGTCCGGCGGGACGAGCGTCGTCGTCCTCGATCCCGGACTGGTCGGTGTCCTCTGTCACGAGGCGATCGGTCACACCGTCGAGGCGGACATCGTGCTCGGCGGCGCGATCACGTCCGACAAGATCGGGGAGGTCGTCGCGTCCGAGCTGATCACGCTCTGCGACAGCGGAGCGACCGAGTATTCTCCCTATGCGGTCGGGATCCTCCCCGTCGATGACGAAGGGGTGCTGACGCGGCGGACGGTAATCATCGAGAAGGGCGTCCTCCGCTCGTTCCTGCACAATCGCGAGACGGCGGCGCACTACGGCGTCGCCCCGACGGGGAACGCCCGCGCGTACGTGTACAGCGACGACCCGATCATCCGGATGCGCAACACGTACATCGAACCGGGGGAGACGCCGCTCGATGAGATGATCGGCTGGGTCAAGGAGGGGTACTACCTCCGCGAGCTCGGGATGAGCGGACAGGCCGACTCGAACGCCGAGTTCATGTTCGGCGTCCGGGAGGCTCACCGGATCGTCGATGGGAAGATCGGCGAGCTCGTCCGTGGCGCGACGATCTCCGGGAACGCGTTCGACGTGCTCAAATCGGTCGACGCGGTCGGGGACGACTTCGCGTGGGAGCACGGCGCCGGGGCCTGCGGCAAGGGCCAACTGGCGAAGGTCGATCTCGGCGGGCCTTACCTTCGCTGCGCGCTGACGATTGGAGGGCGACAAACATGAGCGAGCACAACCTTCTCGACCAGTGTCAACGGGCGCTCGACCTCCTCCGGCAACACGGCGCCGATCGGGCGGAGGTCTTCGGTCAGACGACGCGAACGATCACGTCCGCCGCGGAGAAGGACGACCTGCAGATCTCCAAGAGCCGGCAGGAGACGCGGATCGGCCTTCGCGCGTTCGTCGGGGCGCAAGTTGGCTTCGCCAGCACGAACACGCTGGCCAGGCTGGAGGACGCGGCCGTCGACGCGGTCACCCTGGCGAAGGCATCGCCCGGGGATCCCCACAACGTCCTCCCGGAGCCGACGGCGGTCGGTCCGGTCGCCGGCACGTACGACCCGGCCGCCGACGCGTTCACCACCGCCGACGCGGTCAAGCAGACGATCCGAATCCTGGAGACGGCGAAGTCGGTCGACCGACGGGTCATCGTCGGCGAGGCGGAGTTCACCGCCGAGATCCGCGACCGCGTCCTCGTCAACTCCGCGGGCGCCGAGGCCCAAGAACAGGGCAGCTTGTTCACCTACAGCGTCCTCACCACGGCGCGCGACGGCAAGGCGGTCTCGAACATGGACGGCAAGGTCGGCGCGACACGGAGCGTCGGCGCGATCGACGTCGAGCCGATCGCCCGTCGATCGAGCGCGAACGCGCTCGGATCACTCGGCGCCGAGAAGGGCGAGACCTTCAACGGCCCGGTCGTCCTCGACCCGTACGCCGTGCTCGACCTGTTCGCCCCGCTCCAGTTTCAGCTGAACGCGCGGAACGCGCTGCGCGGGATGTCCCGTTGGAAGGACGCGCTCGGCGAGCCCGTCGCCGTCCCCGAGTTCGCCCTCGTCGACGACGGTCGGATCCCGGGCGGCGTCGCGACTTCCTCGTTCGACCGCGAGGGGGTCCCGCACCGGCGGCTTCCCCTGATCGAGGGAGGGGTTCTGCGGTCGTTCATGCACAACGCATACACCGCTCACGCGTTCGACGCCCCGAACACGGGACACGCGGCCGGATCGGCCGGCTCTCTCCCGGCGATCGGACCGACCAACTTCTCGATCCTCCCCAGCGAGGCGGCCAAGGAGGATCTGATCTCGGGGGTGAAGCGCGGGCTGCTCGTCAATCGCTTCTCGGGAAACACAGATCCGGTCTCCGGCGACTTCTCCGGCGTGGCCAAGGCCGCTCATCTGATCGTGGATGGGAAGGTCGACCGGGCGGTCTCCGGAACGCTGATCGCCGGGAACCTCTTCGAGGCGCTGAAGACGCTGTCGGGCATCTCGCGGGAGACGGAGAGCGTGTTCAACTACACGTTCCCCTTCCTCCGCCTCGAAGGGATCTCGATCACCGCCGAGTAGTCAGGCCCGTCGGGGCGGAGGCGGGCGCTTCGTCGGTGCCCGCCTCCGCCCTCGTTTTTGCTTGTGAAGCCTACAGCTCGACGACCGGCGCGACCTCCCCTGAGGGCGCCGTCTCCGCGCCGGCCGGGACCGAGATCCCGGCACCGATCCTCGCGAGGTCCTCGGCGCGGCTCTCCAGGGCCCTCGGGTCCCCGCGCACCAGGATGACGACCGTCTCCCCTCCATAGAGGTACGCGAGCCCGTAGCTCGACTCGCCGTCGCTCGCCGGGCCGGTGATCCGTACCGCCCGTTCGGAAGCGCCTGCCGACGGGATCTCCTCGACCGGAATCGCTCCGGATTCCTCGTCGGAACAGACGATCCCCAGCGCGCGGACGAGGGCCGCTTCCGGAATCGGTTCCTCCACGGCGAGGACCGTCACCTCGACCTCTCCCGACGGATCGGTGAGGAGGACGTGCGCGTCCGCTTCGTCGAGATCCCAGCCGGCAGGAACGACCAGGCTGAATCGGCCCTCCGGATCGACGTACGCGGAGTCCGCCGGCTCGAGAACGGAAGCCGGAAGCGGCGGCTCACCGCCTCGGTCCCAGTAGACCATCGCGTACGCCGCGACGATGATCCCAACCCAAATCGACAACAGGAGAAGCGCGTTCTTCATCCCCAACCTCCCTTCTGCCCCTCGCCCTCTCCGCGCCCTCCGGATTCGTGCGGAGTCCCACCGTTTCGATCCATTCTAGCTCTGAGGAGAATCGAAGCCAATCGCGTCTCACCGCGAACTTGCAGCAACCCCTCATGTCAACATAGACTCGATGCATGAAACGCGGCGGCTGGGCGATCGGGATTCTCTGCCTCTGCTCCCTCTTCGCGTTCGCGGTGATCGCCGAAGGGGAGGCGTGGATCCTCACGATCGACGGGGAGATCAACTCGGGGACGGTGACGTACCTACGACGGGGCGTCCAGGAGGCGACCGACGCGGGGGCCGCCGCCGTCGTCCTCGTCCTCGCGACGCCCGGCGGGTACCTCGACGCCGCGGTCGAATCGAGGGACATCGTCCTCGACGCGACGATCCCGACCGTCGCGTATGTGGCACGCGAGGCGTTCTCCGCCGGCGCCGCGATCGCGATCGCCTGCGAGACGATCCTCTTTTCACCCGGCGGCGTCATGGGGGCGGCGACCCCGGTGACCGTCGTCGGGCAGGACATCCGCGAGGCTCCGGAGAAGGTGATCAGCGCGACCCGGAAGCTGTTCGCCGCCACGGCGGAGAGCCGCGGACGTCCGCCCGAAGTCGCCGAAGCGATGGTCGACCGCGACGTCTCGATCCCCGGGCTGGTCGAGGCGGGCAAGCTGCTGACGCTGACCGCCGGCGAGGCGGCCGAGTGGGGCTACTCCGACGGAGAGGTCGAGTCGATCGAGCCGTGGCTGGCCGAGCGAGGCTACGGCGAACCCGTCGCGTTCGAGGTCCGCTGGATCGACGGGCTCGTCGAGGCGCTGACATCCCCGGTGGCCGTCGGGCTGTTGGTCACCGCCGGCCTTCTGGGGCTGATCGTCGAGATGCTCGTCCCCGGCTTCGGGATTCCCGGCCTCATCGGAATCGTCTGCCTCGGCGCCTTCTTCTGGACGCACTTCCTCGTCGGCCTCGCTGGCTGGGAGTCGATCGCGTTCCTGCTCGGCGGAATCGTCGCGGTGATCCTGGAGATCTTCGCATTTACCGCCGTCGACTTCGGCATAACCGGGTTGCTCGGCCTGATCCTGATCGGGCTTGGGTTCTACACCGCCATGGTCGGTCCGTTCGCCGCGCGCGAGCAAGTGGTGCAAGCGATCGCGATCGTCTCCGGCGGACTGATCGCCTCCGTCGTCGCAGCGATCGTGCTGTTGGCCCGGCTCCCGCGGACCCGTCTTCGTCTTGGTGGGATCATCCTCTCATCGGCGATCACCGGACGATCCCACGAGAAGACGGAAGGGCCTCAGGTTCCGCCGAGCGACTGGGTCGGCCGCCGAGGCGTCGCCGCGACCGACCTGCGGCCGATCGGCAGCGCGATCTTCGATGAAGAGCGAATCGACGTCGTCTGCGAGGAGGGCTTCCTCCCGAAAGGAAGCCCGATCGTCGTGATCCGGGATGACCGCTATCGCAAGGTCGTCAAAGAAGAAAAGGAGGGGTGAGCATGGTCGGCTACATCGTGTTGGCAGCGGCCGCGCTGGTGGTCTTGTGGCTGTTCTTCTACTTCGTTCCGATGGGACTCTGGATCTCCGCCCTCGCCGCTGGCGTTCCGGTCGGCCCGATGACGTTGGTCGGGATGCGGCTGCGAAAGGTCAATCCGCATCGCGTGATCCTCCCAATGATCGCCGCGTGGAAGGCGGGATTGAAGCTCGCGATATCGGAGTTGGAGGCGCACTACCTCGCCGGGGGAAACGTGGACCGCGTGGCGCGCGCCCTGATCAGCGCCGACAAGGCGAACATCGTCCTCGACTTCCAGCGCGCCGCGGCGATCGACCTCGCCGGACGCGATGTTCTTGATGCCGTGGCAATGTCGGTCAACCCGCGCGTGATCGAGACCCCGAAGGTCGGCGCCGTCGCCGCGAACGGGATCCAGCTGTTCGCGATCGCCAAGGTGACCGTGCGCGCGAACATCGATCGCCTCGTCGGCGGAGCGACCGAGGAGACGATCATCGCCCGCGTCGGCGAGGGGATCGTCTCGGCCATCGGCTCGGCCGAATCGCACAAGGAGGTCCTCGAGAATCCCGACAAGATCTCAAAGCTGGTGCTGGAGAAGGGCCTCGACGCCGGAACGGCGTTCGAGCTCCTCTCGATCGACATCGCCGACGTCGACGTCGGCAAGAACATCGGCGCGCAGCTGCAGACGGACCAGGCCGAGGCCGACCTGAAGGTCGCGCGCGCCAAGGCCGAGGAGCGCCGCGCGATGGCCGTCGCGCGCGAGCAGGAGATGACGGCGCTCGTCCAGGAGCGCCGCGCTGCGGTCGTCGAGGCGGAGGCCGAGATCCCGCGCGCGATGGCCGAGGCGTTCCGCGAGGGGAACCTCGGGATCATGGACTACTACCGGATGAAGAACGTCCAGGCCGACACGAGGATGCGCGAGGGGTTCGCCGCCGACGATCAGTCCCCGTCCCAGGGCCGGATCGAGGGAGAGTAGATGAACGCCCCGAACTCACCGCTCGGGCGCCTCAGGAAGCTCGTGAAGGAGGACCCGCGCTCGGCGGTCCTCCTCCACGAGATCCTCGGCCCGCCGCCGGGGTTGCGGCCGTCGGAGAAGGGGGGCGCCTGACTCCGCCGGGAAGGTTGGAGCTCGACGCCGCGACCCGGTCGCGATCCTCGCGCGAATTTGGCATGCAGGTCCGGTCCAACTAGAATGGACGCTTGGTGAGGCTGGTGGAAAGGATTCCCGACCTGTTGACGTTGTCGCGTGGTTTGATCGCCGCAGCGATCTTTTCCCTCGGATTCGTGGGAGAGGGCGCCCTGGAGGCGGTCATCCTCCTGACGATGCTCGGCTGGACGACCGACATCCTCGACGGGCGGCTGGCGCGGAAGTACCACAAGGCATCGACGTGGGTCGGAGAGAAGGAGTTCGCCTTCGACATGGCGATGGTCTTCTCCGCTCTCTGCTATCTCGTCCTGTCCGGGTTCATCCCGTTCGTCCCGGCGATCGTCTATGTAATCATCGCCGCCGCGTTCATCGCCTACTTCCGCTCGAAGATGGTGACGATGTCGTTCGCGGCACCGGTCGTCGCCCTCCCGCTGATCGTCGCCTACTTCGCCGCCCCGCACGCGCTGATCTGGTACGGCGGATGGATCGCGACGGCGCTCGTCTTCGACTGGCGTCGGTTCTCGGGGGTCGTGCGCGAGTTCATCCACAACGCGAGGAACCTGTCCCGGCGCTAGAAGAGCCGATCGGGCCCCGCCTGCCCGAGGTAGGCCAGCGCGCGCTCGGTGGCGATTCGCCCCTGCGGCGTCCGCTGGATCAGCCCTTCCTGCAGGAGGAACGGCTCGACGATGTCGGTGATGGTGTCCCTCTCCTCCGACAACGCCGCAGCGAGCGTGTCGAGCCCGACCGGTCCGCCGGAGAACTTGTCGACCAACGCCACGAGGACGGCGCGATCGAGCTCGTCGAGGCCCCGCTCGTCGATCCGCAGCATCTCCAGGGACCGTCGCGCGATCTCGGCGTCGATCGTCCCCTTTCCTTTGACTTCAGCGTAGTCGCGGGTCCGACGGAGGAGCCGGTTGGCGATCCTCGGTGTACCGCGGGCGCGCTTGGCGAGTTCCTCCGCTCCGTCGTCCGACACCTCGATTCCGAGAATGCTGCCGGTCCGGATGACGACCGTCTTGAGATCCTCGACCGAGTAGAACCCAACTCGGAACTTGACCTCGAAGCGATCGCGCATCGGGGCCGAGATGAGCCCGGCCCTCGTCGTCGCCCCGACCAGGGTGAACGGAGGGAGATCGATCCGGAGCGACTGAGCGTTCGGCCCTTCCCCGAGGATGATGTCGATCTTGTAGTCCTCCATCGCCGGATAGAGGATCTCCTCGACGTTGCGCCGGAGCCGGTGAACCTCGTCGATGAAGAAGACGTCGTGCGGATGAAGGTTCGTGAGGATCGCGGCCAGGTCTCCCGCCTTCTCGATCGCCGGGCCGGAACTGATCCGGATGTCGACCCCCATCTCCGCCGCGATGATCTGAGCGAGCGTCGTCTTCCCGAGCCCCGGCGGCCCGTGCAACAGAACGTGATCGAGCGACTCCCCGCGTTTTCTCGCCGCGGCGATGTAGATCCGGAGCTTCTCCTTGATCTCGCGCTGGTTGATGTACTCGTCGAGCGTCGTGGGGCGCAGATTGAGGAGCGTCGCGTCGTCCTCCTCCAACCGAGCTCCCGCGATCCGTTCCGACCTCATGTCGGTCCGATTGTACCGGTCGCTCGGACGCCCTCCAACCCGTGCCGTGCTCCCTGTCTCGATCCGCGGCGATCGGATACCATCCGCGGCGAAGCGACCATGGCAGACGCGACGGCAGTCAGCATCGGAACGTTCGACGGCGTCCACCTCGGGCACCAAGCGGTCCTGGCCGAGGTCCGGCGTCAGGCCGAGGATCGCCGCATCGCGAGCGCCGCGTACGCGTTCGGCGTTCCGCCGCGGCTGCACGCGGAGGACGGCCCCGGGCGAAACCTCCTCCTCCCGGAGTCGACCAAGGTCCACCTTCTCCTCCGGGCGGTCGATCGGGTCATCCGCGCCCCGTTTCACGAGATCCGCGACCTCTCCCCGAAGCAGTTCGCCGAGGGGATCCTCGGCGGGCGGCTGCACGCGGAGGCCGTCGTCGTCGGGGCGTCGTTCCGCTTCGGTGCCCGGCGTGCCGGCGACCCGAAGATCCTTCGGTCCCTCGGCGAGCGCTTCGGGTTCTCCGTCACCGTCGTCCCGCCGATCCTCGTCGGCGGAAATCCGGTCAACAGCACGCGGATCCGTTCGCTCCTCTCCGCCGGTGACGTTGCGGGCGCCGCCGCGCTTCTCGGCCGTCCGCCCGTTCTCATCGGCGACGTGACGGCCGGCGACCGGGTCGGTCGGACCCTCGGATATCCGACGGCGAATCTCGCGGTCGACCCGCACGTCCTTCTCCCGGGCCACGGCGTTTACGCCGTCCGCGCCTTTATCGCTCACCTTCCCGATCCTAGGCCTCATCCCGCCCTCTTCTACGTCGGGGCGCGCCCGACGCTCGGGAGCGAAGGAGGAGAGCTTCGCTGCGAAGTGCACCTGCTCACCCCGCCGGAGGGCGACCTGCTCGGCGGACGAATCGAGATCCATCTGCTGGAGCGTCTACGACGGGATCGGGCCTTCGCGTCCCTCGAGGCACTGCGACGTCAGATCGAGCGGGACGTCGACCGTGCCAACGAGATCTTCGCCCACTTCCCCGAGCCCTCCACGCCGATCGACGGTTGAAAAGGGGACTTCCCTCACCTACCATCTGTCCGGCATGTTGGCGTTGGGAGTCGACACATCCGAGCCGCTCGGCGGCGTGGCCCTCTACGACGGACGCGGACTGGCCGACGAACGGTGGATGGAGGAGCCGCTTCGACATGCCGAACGGCTGCTCCCATTGACCACGGAGATTCTCGACGGGAACGGCGTGCGAAGGGACCAACTCGGGTTGGTGTGTATCAACCGAGGGCCCGGGTCGTTCACCGGTCTGCGGATCGGCCTCGCTGCGGCCGCGGGTTTCTGTCAGGCCGTCGGTGCCGCACTGGTCGGCGTCGATGGCGCGGACGCGTACCGTGCGCGGGTCGCCGATGCCAAGCGGGTCTGTGTGATCGTGGCGAGCCGACGTGGGCTGTACTACGTGCAGTCCTTCAGCGGCTCGCGTGTGCGAAAGCCGATGGCGCTGATGCGCCGACCGGACTTGCTGGGGGCCTTGCGCAGCGAGGTACGCCCGGTGACCCTTGTCGGGAGCGGGGCACCGGAGATCGGGGAGGCGCTCCGGGGGCATCCGATGATCCGGGTCGCGCCGGAGGAGGCCAACCGGCCCTCTCCGTTGTCGATCGCGAAGCTCGGTTGGAACGAAGAACCGGCCGACCGGCTGTACGAGGTCGAGCCGCTGTACGTAGAGCCCCTCCTCGCATGAGGAGGGATACCGAGGGGAAGGAACCATGTCAAGAATCTGCGAGGTCTGCGGCAAGAAACCGGCCGCTGGGAACACGGTGAGCCATTCGAATCGCCACACTCGACGGGTGCGCGCGCCGAACATCCAGCGCGTTCACGCCATCGTCGGGGGAAAGAAGAAGTGGATCCGCGCATGCACTCGATGCATCAAATCGGGTCGGGTCGTCAAGGCGGCGTGATCGACCGCGCCCGTGGATTGGAGCGACGTAGCCGGCCATGCCCGAGAACGCGGTGAACCCGGTCTCGAACGAGGCTCCTGAGTTCGTTCAAGGCGAGATCGTTGGTGTCGAGGAGACGCGAATCCGAGTCCGATTGGAATCGGGGGGGACCGGCTACATGCGCCCGCCTGAGGGCGTGGAAGTCGACGCGATTCGAGTCGGTCGCCGCGCGACGTTTCGCATCGTCGCGAGCGACTCCGCCGGTTCGCCGACGCTCGCCTTCGCGGAGAGCCGGGACGCCCCCACTACACAGGAACCGTTCGATCGCGAGGTCGTCCGGCTGCATGACGCGCTGGCCAACCATCCCCCAGCGAATTCCGCCCGTCCCGCCGAGCGCGTCTACCTCGGCGAGGAGCAGATTCGAGACTGGATCGACCGCGTCGAGAGGAGCCTCGGCCGTTTCCGCAAGAACCGGGCGAAGCGGCTGGACGAGGAATTCTACAACGGCTCGTAGAGGGGAGGCCCTCATGTCAAGAGGAGCGGTCGTCATCGATGCCGAACGATGCAAAGGATGCGGGCTCTGCATCGCCGCGTGCCCCCAGCAGGTCCTCGCGTTTTCCGGGAGGCTGAACAAGAGCGGATACAACGTCGCTCACATGGAGCACCCCGATGCCTGCATCGGATGCGCGTTCTGCGCGATGACCTGCCCAGACATCGCCATCGAGGTCTACCGAGAGAAGGTCCCGACCTAAGGAGGGGAAATGGGTGAACGACTCCTGCTACGCGGAAACGAGGTGATCGCCGAGGCCGCGATCCGCGCCGGCTGCCAGTGCTACTTCGCCTATCCGATCACTCCGCAGGCCGAGCTCCTCGAGCACATGGCACGGCACATGCCCCGCCTCGGCCGGACGTTCATCCAGGCCGAGAGCGAGATCGCGGCGATCAGCATGGTCTACGGCGCCGCGGCGACCGGCGTGCGCACGATGACGTCGTCCTCCTCGCCGGGAATCAGCCTGAAGCAGGAGGGGATCTCGTACCTCGCCGGTTCGAATCTCCCCGCGGTGATCGTCAACATCGTCCGTGGCGGACCCGGTCTTGGGAACATCGCGCCGTCACAATGCGACTACTTCCAGGCGACGAAGGGCGGCGGACACGGGGACTACCGGATGATCGTCCTCGGCCCGTCGACGGTCCCCGAGGCGGGTGAGCTGACGATGCTCGCCTTCGATCTCGCCGACAAGTACCGCATCCCGGTGATGATCCTGGCCGACGGGATGCTCGGTCAGATGATGGAGCCGGTCGAGCTCCCGGACCCCGTCGACCCGGGCGGGCTCCCCACGAAGGACTGGGCGACGACCGGTGCAGCGGGGCGCGATCCGAACATCGTCCTCAGCTTCGACCTCGATCCGGAGAAACTGAAGGAGATGAACCTCGCCCTCCAGGAGAAGTACCGCGAGATCGAGGCGAACGAGGTCCGGTACGAGGAGAGCGACACCGAAGACGCCGACATCGTCATCGCCGCGCACGGGACGATCGCTCGGATTGCGAGGAGCGTCGTTCGGTTGGCCCGCGCCGAGGGGATCCGGCTCGGCCTGTTCCGACCGATCACGCTCTGGCCGTTTCCGTACGAGCCGCTCCGCGGGCTGGCCGACCGCGTCGACACGGTGCTGACCGTCGAGATGAGCGCTGGCCAGATGTGGGAAGATGTCCGACTCGCCGTCGCAGAACGCGCCGCCACCCCTTTCTACGGCGAGCTCGGCGGCGTCGTCCCCACCCCACGCGGTATCCTGAACGAGGTGAGGAAGCATGCCGACTGACATCGCGGGCATGGTCAAGGTGTTCGAACGGCCGAGGAGCCTCACCGAGGCGCGGTTCACCTACTGTCCGGGCTGCCACCACGGGATCATCACGCGGATCATCGGTCAGGTGATCGACGAGCTCGACATCGCCGAGCGGACGGTCGGGCTCGCCCCGGTCGGCTGCTCCGTCTTCGCCTACCTCTGGTACCGGTGCGACGCCCTCCAGGTGGCGCACGGACGGGCGAGCGCAGTGGCGACGGGGGTGAAGCGAGCTCGACCCGATCTGATCGTCTTCTCGTACCAGGGAGACGGCGACTTCGCCAGCATCGGGACCGCGGAGTCGATCCACGCCGCGAACCGCGGCGAGAACATCACCGTCATCTTCGTCAACAACCAAATCTACGGGATGACCGGCGGAGAGCTCGCCCCGACGACGTTGATCGGTCAGAAGACGACGACCACGCCGGACGGCCGAGACCCGAAGCTCTTCGGGTATCCGATCCGCTTCTCGGAGATGATCGCTCAGCTCGAAGCGCCCGCCTACGTAACCCGGCAGGCGCTCTACGACACGAAGCGGATCCACGACGCGACCGCGGCGATCAAGAAGGCGTTCGAGTACCAGGTGAAGGGGAAGGGGTACTCGCTCGTGGAAGTCCTCTCCACCTGTCCGACGAACTGGCGGATGAGCCCGATCCGGGCGAACGAGCACGTGGCGAACGCGGTGATCGAGGTCTTCCCGCTCGGCGACCTCATCGACAGGGGGTAGGATGGAACGCTCAGTGATCATCGCAGGATTCGGCGGTCAAGGGGTGATCCTCGCCGGGAAGATCCTCGCGCAGGCGGGGATGGACCACGGGCTGGAAGTGACCTGGCTCCCTTCGTACGGACCCGAGATGCGCGGCGGGACGGCGAACTGCACCGTCATCCTCTCCGATGAGCCGGTCGGCTCGCCGATCGTCGACGAGCCCTCCGCCCTGGTCGCGATGAATCGCCCGTCGCTCGACAAGTTCGAACCGATCGTCGCATCCGGGGGAGCCGTCGTCGTCAATCGCTCCCTCGTCGACCGGAAGGCCGAGCGGGACGACCTGAACGTCAGCTACCTCCCGCTCAACGACCTCGCCGTGTCGATCGGCAACCCGCGGACGATCAACATGGTCGCTCTGGGTGCCTATCTGAAGGCCTCCGGCGCGATCCCGCTCGAGGCGGCCAAGTCGGCGATGGCTCGGATCCTCGAGGAGACCGGAAAGGCGAAGTTCATCGACGCGAACAACCGGGCGCTCGAGGAGGGCTACAACGCCGTCTGAACCGATCCGCATCGTCGCGCACGAGAACGTCTTCCACGGTCGGCTCCTCGACGTGTACGTCGACACGATCGAGTCGGCCGACGGGACGCGGAGGACGAGGGAAGTGGTCGCCCACCCGGGGGCGACGGCGATCGTTCCGGTCCTGTCAAACGGGGACGTCCTCCTCGTTCGCCAGTATCGCCACGCCGTCCGATCCGACCTGTGGGAGATCCCGGCCGGGAAGATCGAGCCGGGTGAGGACGCCCTCGCCTGCGCGCGGCGCGAGCTTCGCGAGGAGACCGGATACGTCGCGGAGAGCTGGATCGAACTCCCTTTCTTCTTCACCTCGCCGGGATTCTCGAACGAACGGATCACCCTCTTCCGCGCTTCCGGGCTCCGGCGCGTCGAACCGTCGAGTGCCGACGAGATCGCCGATCTCCTCGGGCTTCCGATCGATCAGATCGAGCGGATGATCCTCTCCTCGGAGATCACCGACGCCAAGACGATCCTGGCGATCGCCTGGCTCCTCAACCGGTTCCGCGGGACGGAATAGTCCACCGAATGCCCGGCCGACGCGCCCACCGGAGGAGACTGAGAAACGCCAGGTCGTCGCGCTTCTTCCGGTTCGGGCTGGCCTCGGACGGGACGTACCATTTCGACCCGTCCGCCCTCCCCCTGCAGATGCGGATGATCGGCACGGGCGAGCTGGGCGGCAAGGCGCGCGGGCTCCTCTTCGCGATGCAGGCGATCCGGAACGGGGCACGGCTGACGGAGTATCAGCACCTGCTCCGGTTCCCGGACTCCACGGTGCTGACGTCGGAGGTCTTCCGCGCGTTCATGGAACGGAACGATCTCCAGAGGGCCGTGCGGGCCGGATGCGAAGGAGCCATCACCCTCGATCAGCTCGGGGAGCGGATCGTCGCCGCGACGTTCCCGCCCGAGTGGGCGGAGCGGATGGTCCCGCTCCTCGAACGGGAGACCCGACCGCTCGTGGTCCGCTCCTCGTCGATCATGGAGGACGATCCCGATCACTCCTTCGCCGGCATCTACCTCTCGGAGTTCCTGCCGAACCGCGGGCCGCTCGACGTCCGCCTCGAGCGCTTGATCGCGGCGATCAAGCGCGTCTACGCGTCGACGTTCGCCCCGAACGCGCGCGCATATCGGAAGCGACACGGCCTCGACTGGAGGAAGGAGCAAATGGCGATCCTCGTTCAGAACATGATCGGGAGCCACTACGACCACGACCTGTTCTATCCGCTCGTCGGAGGCGTCGCCTTCTCCCGCAACTACTACCCCTGGACGGATCGCCTCCGACCGGACGACGGGGTCGCCCGTCTCGTCGTCGGGACCGGAACGCGTGCGGTCGGCCGCGAGTACGCCCGCGTCTTCTCCCCGCGGCTCCCCGGGCTGCGGCCGGAAGGATTCGACGTCGGCACGGTCATCCGCTACTCACAAGAGACGGTCGACGTGCTCGACATGGCGGCCGGCCGCCTCGCACAGCGGAAGCTGAACGAACTGGACAATCCGCTCCTCGCGACGATCTGCTCCCGCGTCGATTCGAACGGCGAACTCCGCGAACCGCTAACCGCCGTCCCCACGGTCGCCCCGACCGAGCGACTCCTCGCTTCCTTCACGCGCTTGATCGAGACCGACACGATCATGCCGCTGACCCCGCTGATCCGCGAGCTCCTTCGGTCGTTGGTCGGGCTCCTGGAGCTCCCGGTCGACATCGAGTTCGCGGTCGACTTCTCCGATCCGGAGGCGAAGGCGGCGGGGTCGCCGCTCCTTTACATCCTCCAGGTCCGCCCGCTCGGGAATCGCCCAGAGCACCGGCGGATCCATCTCCCGCGAGTCCGCGAGGATCGCCTGCTCCTGGAGTGCCATCAGGTCCTCGGAAACGGGAAACTCGACGGGATTCGGCATCTCGTCGTCGTCTCGCCGGACACGTATCGATGGGACAGGGGGTACGAGATCGCTCGATCCGTCGGCCGGATCAACCACGCCCTCTCCGAGCGGAACGAACCCTATGTCCTGATGGGGCCCGGACGCTGGGCGTCGACGAACCCTCAGCTCGGCGTTCCGGCGCAGTACAACGAAATCTCCGGCGCGTCGGTGATCGTGGAGATGTCGACCGAGTCGTTCGCTCCGGAGCTCTCCTACGGAACGCACTTCTACGCCGACATGGTCGGGAGCGGTGTCCTGTACCTCCCGTTCCGAGAGGAGGCCGGCGACCGGCTGAACCGGGACCTCCTGGCGCGCTTGGATGTGGCACACCGGGACGAATTCGTCACCCA
This sequence comes from uncultured Thermotogae bacterium, assembly GCA_964530075.1. Taxonomy (GTDB): domain Bacteria; phylum Bipolaricaulota; class Bipolaricaulia; order UBA7950; family UBA9294; genus JANQEA01. The sequence continues at coordinate 23,344 of CAZGXU010000003.1, read as the reverse complement.
CTACACCTTCACGTGGGGACTGGGCGTGTTCGTCGACGGCGAACACCAGCGCGGCATCTTCGTTCTGCAGGACTCGCGTGGAGATCGCGGCGTCCGATCGCGACGACGCCCTCCCACGGATTGAGGTCCAGCCTGATTCTGCCGTCCGAGATGCGGTGCCGCCGTCCGGTGATCGGGTCGACGAGGGTACCGTCCTCGAGAGGCACTTCGATCGAGACGCTCGCGGCTCCCCCGTCGCCGAACAACCCGACGACGAGGATCCCCTTTTCGTCGCCGACTCTGACGTAGCCGACGAGTCGTTCGTCCGTGCAGTCGGGCAGCCACAGGCTCGCTGGCGTGGGGTCCGTGACGAGTTCGAGGTGCTCGGACCGGGCGGCGAGGGCCCGTCGGACGGTCGCGACGATCGAACGCTCCGCCGTCCACTCGAAGGAGACCGCGTTGTACAGGCCCAGTCGCTCGGCCGGATACCGCGCGATCTCGTCCTCCGAGAAATCGAGTCCCGTGTTGACGGGCTCGGTCTCGCCGAGCTCGAAACCGGAATGGATGAACGGCACCGCCGGGAGGAAGCAGCCGAAGATCCAAGCGAGCTTCGACCGGGCGAGATGGCCGTGGCGTGCCGCGCATCGGGGCGTGTTGTGCGTCTCGGGAGCGGCGAGAAACGGGAGAGGCAGACCGCGTTCGCTCAGTTCGCGGAGCAGTCCGTCCTTCAGCTGGACCGGTCGATGGACCGACCACCAGTAGCTCCCGATCACGGCGCTGTTCCCCTCGCTCTTCGCTTCGACTCGCGGGCTGAAGTCCTCGTCCCAGAATGCGAAATCGGGGTCCAGGGATTGGGCTTCTCGGATCACGCGGGCCTTCAACGCACGAGGCAGGGCGTGTCCCATGTCGATCAGCGCTCCGTCGATCCCGAATCGATCCTGGAAGTGCGGGATGATCGCAGCGATTCGCTCCCAGAGGGACTCCACCGCGTTCTCCGGTCGGGCAAGCCGACCGTCGTACATCCGGAGTGTGTTGTACGCCATGTAGTCGAAGTCGGGGTGATCGTACATCCGCAAGTACGTTATGTCGCTCCACGGGGGTTGCGCATCGTCGGGCGGCCAGTCGGAGAACGCGCCGGGAATTCGGGCACGCGATCCGTCGCGCGCGCGACCGACCCAGCGGGCTCCGTCCCACTCGACGTCGGTCAGCGCATCCGGCCGAACGAACAGCGAGCGGTACGCATCCGGGGGAGGCGGCAGGTCGGACCGCGCGTTCCGAGCGACCCGTTCCTTGATGTCGTGGAGCTCGTTCTCGGTGAAGGTCGGACGCCCGAACGGCCCGTCCTCGCGGATCCAGTAGAACCATTCCGGGTGTTCAGGAACCCAGTCGCTGTCCTTCGCGGCCGTCCGGAGAACGAACTCGACGACCACACGAAGCCCGAGCCGATGCGCGGCCTCGACGAACGCCGCGAACTCCGCCTCGGCACCGAGCCCCAGAACCGGTTCGGCGAGCGATTCGTCCAGTCGAAATGGATCGCGAACGGCATACGGGGACCCGAGCACGCCCTTGCGCCCGTCGCTTCCGATCGCGGTGATCGGGAGGAGGTGAACCGTGTTGCAACCGAGGTTCCGGATGTAGGGCAGGAGCGCAACCGCCTTGACGAACGTGCCGGTCTCGCGAAACCCGTCCCCGTTTGCGAGGACGATCCGCCCATCACCGTCGTGGTCGAACGCGGCCGCCGCTCGCACGAACATGCTGTAGACGACGGCATCGCGCGTCCATCCAGTTCCTCCCGCCGGCCGTGTCCGCTGGCGCGCCGGCTCGATCCGATCGACGACGTCCGCCCACCAGTCGATCGGTTCGACCGGTGTGAGCCCTGCCGACCCCCCATTCGGGTCCACCCATAGGCCCGGAACGGAGTACCTCGCGCGCTGTCCTCCGATCCCGTGCAGGCGCGCCAACCGCGCCCGTACCTCTGCCAAGCTCATTCTCCCATCCGTTCCCCTCGCGTCCGTCTGCGGCTTGACTCCACGGTCCACGACCACTATAGTAGGTTTAGTTACTTCTGTGAAGGAAGTTATCTTGGAGCTGCAGAAGGGTGACCAGGGGCTCGTTCGATCCCAAAATCGCGCGCTCGTGATCAATCTCCTCCGGACCTCCGGCCCGCTCTCCCGCGCTGACATCGCAAAACAGACCGGTCTGGCTCCCTCCGCATTGACCCGTCTGATGCGGATTCTGATCGAAGAGGGCGTTGTCGAGGAGGTCGGCAAATCCAGCTCCAGCGGCGGGAGGCCGGCGACGTTGGTCGGGCTGAATGACCAGCACGCGTTCAGCATCGGAGTCAAGATCGAAAGGAAGCGTGTCCTCGCGGCGCGCGTCGATCTCGGCGGGGTTATTACACACCGTGCAGAATCGCCGATTGAAGATCCGCCGGACCCGAGCGAGACCCTTGACAAGATCGCGAACCTCGTCGATCGATTGCTCAACGGGAGGATCCTTGGTATCGGTGTCTCCGTCTCCGGCTTCGTCGATCCCGCCTCGGGGATCAACCTCTATTCCCCGATCCTACGATGGGAGAACGTTCACATCCTTGACGAGCTCTCTCCTCGCTTCGAGGTGCCGATCCGAGTCGAAAACGACGTCAACGCGCTCGCTCTCGCGGAGCGTTGGTACGGCGCCGGGCGTAACTATCAGCACTTCATCTGCATTACGGTTGGAGAGGGGATCGGCGCCGGGGTCGTCATCGGGGGCGAACTCTACCGGGGCGCATACGGCGGCGCAGGAGAACTCGGCCACATCACGATCGATCCGAACGGCCCGGTCTGTCGATGTCGCGAGCGAGGCTGCCTTGAGGTCTACGCGTCGGATCGCTTCTTGGAGGAAGAGGCCGGGCGCCTCGGCTACCCGGGAATCGACAGCATGATCGCCGCTGCACGCGCCGGCTCGGAGGAGGGGCGGGACGTCTTCGTCCGCATGGGGACCAATTTGGGCATCGGCGCGAAGAACCTCGTCAACCTCCTCAACCCCGAGGTGATCATCCTCGGAGGGGAGCGGATGGACGAGGCGGACCTGTTCTTCGCCGCGTTCCAGGATGAGGTCCATCGGCATTCGTTCCCCGCGGAGGCCGCGCAACTGCAGATCGTTCCCTCGCAGCTCGGAAGGGATGGCTTTCTGATCGGAGCGGCGACGTTGGCCGCCGTCGAGTTCTTCCGCCTTCCGGCGCAGGTGAGCACGTCATGAGGGCAGACCTGACAACCACTGAAGAGGGGCTCCTCCGGATCGACCTCGACGGCCGACCGGTCGTCGAGGCGATCCGCGCCGCCGTTCCGAACTGGCAAGCCCACAGCGCCGAGTGCGTCTCAACACCGTGGGATCCGATCGCAGGGAACGACGCACTCGGCTCGTTCACCGGATGGCGGAGCACCCTTTCTCGGGCCGGTGAAGAGGTCGCCGATTCGATCGTTCGCAACTACGGCTCACTGATCCTCTTCACCATGAGGTTCCGGCGAACGGTCGACGGAACCCGACGGCGCGATTCCTTCGAGACACCCTCGCTGCACGCGCCGCAGTTCGTCCTCTCCGACAGTCCCCGGGTCTGTCTGGCGACGCACGGCCTCCGATCGTCGGACGACGCGTTCGGCGGCTACTGGCCGATGGTCCGGATCGCCGACGGCAGACTGCCCGCTGAGGCGTTCGCTCCGATGGTCGTCTTCGACGAGAAGAAGGCACTCGCCGTCGCTCCTTCGAACCATTTCCTCACGGGGAACCTCGTCGCGATCCCAGGCGGCGTCGCTCGAGGGACGCACGGCTCGATCGATCGGTTCGAAGCCGGGACGCAGATCGAGACCCTGTTCGTCCCCGGTGAGGACGTTCCCGGCGTGCTGATGACCCTCGGCGACGTCCTCCTCCGACGGAGCGGCAAGCGACGGCCGAATCCTTCGTCCCACCCTTTGACCTCGACGATCGGATGGTGGAACGCCTACGGGGGCTACTACACTGAACCGATTCACCCGCTCGACGCGGGCGAACTGAAGAAGGTCATCACGAGCGCGCAGGACCGCGACGTGCCGATCCACTATCTCGGACTTGACCTGTGGTATCCGTACCGGCGCATCGGCCAAGGGGTCGAATTCACCCCCGATCCGGAGAAGTATCCGGACGAGATCGGCGACATGGCGAGATCCGCGTCGCTCCACACGGTCCTCCACGTCTCGGCGCTCGCTCAGCCGAACGCGTACGGCTCCGATGGGAGCGACGGGTCGATCTACGAGGCGATCGGCGATGAGGTCCGCCGGCAAGAGGGGTTCGTCGTGTGGCACGACTGGATGCGGACCCAGCAGCATCTGACGCCGCGCCTGCGAAACTCGCCGAAGGCCGCCGAGGCGTGGTATCTGAGGATGACCGGTGCCCTCGCCGACAGGGGACTCGAGATCCTGCAATGCATGCAGACAATGGGTATGGCCCTTGCATCGACGCAGGCACCGAACGTCCGCTCCGCCAGGACCTACATCGACTACCTCTTCGCTCTGCCCGAGGCGATCCAGACCCTCGCCGATCTCGGGAAAGAAGGATTCCGCCGTGAGGCGCTCAGTCCGGTCGAGCTGAACCGACAGAACCTGCTGATGGGAATGTTCCTTTACGGACTGGGACTCCTCCCGTTTCACGACCTCTTCCTCACCCGTTTCCATCCGGGGATCGGGGGCTCACATCCGGAGGAGGACGCGATCCTTCGGGCGCTCTCCTGCGGCCCGGTCGGAATCGGGGATGCGCCCGGACAGATCGACACGGAGATCCTGTCCCGATTGATCCTGCCGGACGGCCGGCTTCTGCAGCCGGATCGTCCGCCGTTCCCTGAGCCGACCTCCTTGGGGGAACCGGTCGAGATCTACTGGACGCTGCACCAAGTCGGAGGATACGCGTGGCTCTACGTTATTGTACTAAACCTGTCCTCGGAGACGCAGAGGTTCGATGTCGGGGCCCCGGTCCCGGGGGAGTACGCGATCCGCGATGGGATCACTGGGGCGATCGTCGAGCGGATGGCCGGCGATCTCGCCGCCGGACGGATGGCCTACTACGTGCTCGCTCCGATCGTTGACGGGATCGTCCCGCTCGGGTTGGTCGACAAGTTCGTCCCCGCCCCGGCGGAGCGATTCGTGTCGATGAACAACGGTTCGGGGCTGTCGCTCGCCTTGGAGGGGGTGGAAGGGAGCCTCGGGTTCGTGTGCGATGACCCGATCGAGGTCCACGTGGACGGACGCCGACTCGGGATCGAGCGGGACGGACGGATGACGCGAGCGGCCGTCTCCGTCACACACAAGCGCGTGGACGTTCGCAGGAGGTGAACGAGGTGTTGCGAAGGTTCGGTATCACGATCGGGCTGATCGCTCTGCTCGCTGTTGCGGCGTCGGGCGACAAGGCCCCTCTCAACGTGGCTCTCATCTGGCACCAACATCAACCGCTCTACTGGAATCGACTGACCGCCGAGTACGAGCTCCCATGGGTACGCGTCCACGCTGTCCAGGAATACATCGACTCGCCGCGCATCTCCAGCGAGCACCCGGACGTTCACACCACCTTCAACCTGCAGCCGAGCCTCCTCTGGCAGCTGTCCGACTACGCCACGATCACGGAAGGGGAGGCCGCGCTCGGCGGGCTCTACCGCTACATCGGCGCCGTCGACAACCACCTCGAGTGGATCTGGACGCTGGCGACCGAGCCGGAGGCCCTGCCGCCGGAGGACCGGGCCGACCTTCAGGAGCAGGCGTTCTGGATCAACGGATACATGTTCGACGACGACGCGAGCGACCCGTACTACGACGCCAGATACGCAGAGCTCAACATGCTGCACAACGCGCAGCCCCTCTCCGATCAGCAGCTTCTCGATGCGTCGGCGCTCTTTCTCCTCTGGCAGATCTCACCGGAGCTGCACGACGGATTGGACATCGCTCGATACCGCGGCCATTCCGGATTTACCGCGGACGACATCGTCGTGCTGATCCGGGCCCAGATGTCGGTCATCCAGGACGTCCTCGACGCGTACAGGGAGATCGCGGCGATGGGAAACGAGCTGATCACCAGCCCGTTCTATCATCCGATCCTCCCGCTCCTCGTCGAGCGCGGCTGGCAGGACGACGTCCTCGGTCAGCTGCAGGCCGCGCAGGAGCAACACACGCGGTTCTTCGGCGCTCGATCCACCGGCGTCTGGCCCCCCGAGCAGGCCGTCTCCGAGTCCGCGGTCAGCCTCCTCGGCGAGGCCGGCTTCGCCTGGTCGACGACCGACGAAGGGATCCTCGCTCAGGCCCTCGGTCACACGCCGAGCATCGCCGAGCTGACGGCGCCCTACGTCTGGGACGGGGTCACGCTCCTCTTCCGCGATACGGACCTGTCGAACCGAATCAGCTTCTCCTACGGGAACAAGGACCCGGACGCGGCGGTCGAGGACTTCATGAACGAGCTCGAGCGCGTCTGGAACGCCCTCGACGATCCAGCCCAGCACGTCCTGACCGTTGCGATGGACGGTGAGAACTGGATGTTCATGGCCGGCTACGCGAACAACGGGCGGACGTTCCTCCGAGCTCTGTACGATGCGCTCGATGAGGCCGACTGGGTACGGACCGTGACGCCGGCCGAATGGATCGCGGGAGGGATCCAACCGACTCCGCTCGAGGCCCTGCCGACCGGATCCTGGGCCGGGGACCTCTCGACGTGGAGCGGCGAACCGGACGAGGACGAGGCCTGGGAGCGCCTCGCGGCCGCCCGCGAAGCCGTGGCCGATGCCGGGGACCCGGAGGACGCCGTCGAGGCGATCTATGCGGCGGAAGGATCCGACTGGTTCTGGTGGTACGGGACGGACCAGGATTCCGGGACCGACGACCTGTTCGACTGGTTGTTCAAGGCCCACCTGACCGGCGCCTATCTCGCCGCCGGAGTGGAGGAGATCCCCGGAGTCCTCGGGCTCCGGCTGATTCCACCTCGGGTCGAGAACCTCGGCGAGATCGAGCCGGCGGTCGACGGAACGCTGCGCGACAACGAAGGATGGGAGGAAGCGGCAGCGATCGCGGGCGACGGCGAGCTGCGAGAGGTCAGGATCGGATACAAGGAGTCGAACCTGTACTTGCTCGTCGAGACGGCGTCCGACCCGAGGACGCTGATCGGCGAGGAGGACCTCTATCTGGTGCTGTACGCGTCCGGCGCGCCAGGGGTTCCGGCGAACGTGACGACACGCCACGGCGGGGAACAACTCGGCTTCGGCGTCGCATCGGCGATCCAGGTCCGATTCGACAAGCTCGACGCCGACGGCTCCGGCGTCGTGTCGAAGTACGCCGCCGATGGGAGCGGCGGATGGCGGTACGCGTCGTCGATCGGCACGGTAGCGGCGCGCGCGGTGCGGATCGGAGACCGCATCGAGCTCTCGGTCCCGTTCTCCGAACTCGGCGTGGAAGCCGGCAAGTCGATCACCCTCGCACTCGTCTACGAGCGCCCCGGCGCGACGATCGACGTGCTGCCCGATCGGCCGCTCCTGGCCGGGATCCCGACCCTGATTCAGGGCGAGGAGCGGTTCGCGGTCGACGACCCGGCCGGCGACGATCACGGAACCGGATCGTACGTCTACCCGCTCAACGAAGTGTTCGACGTCGACGGGCTGTTCGACCTGCTCGCGTACCGCGTGTACGACGCGGGCACCAAGTGGCAGCTGGCGTTCGACTTCGCCGCCCTGACGAACCCCTGGGGCGGCTCTCAGGGGTTCAGCCATCCGATCCTCTACCTCTACTTCGACGTGGAGGAAGGCGGGTCGGCGACCGGCTTCGAGGAGGGCGAGGCGGCCCACGTCGCCTTCGACCCCGATCATCCGTGGGACGTCTTCGTCCGCGTCGCCGGCTGGCCGGCCTACGGCCGCCACCTGTGGACGGCCGACGGGGTGGGGCCGACCCTCGTCGAGGTCGCATCGGACCCGAGGCGCGGACGGATCATCGTCTCCATACCGAAGGCGGTCATGCCCGAGATCGAGGGCTGGCACTACGTGCTCGTCGGATCGCAGGACGGCTACGGAGCCAACTACCTGCGATCGATCGGCGCGGCTCCGGCCGAATGGACCGGCGGCGGGAGTCCGGATCCTTTCTGGGCTCCCCAGATCTACGACTACCTGGCCCCCGCGGGGACGGCCCAAGAAGATCTCCTCTCCACGTTCGACAAAGACCAAGGGCTCTACGCAACGCTCATACCGATCCACATGCAATTCGACACCCCCTAGGGAGGTGATGCGAAGACAGAGTACCTCAGGGAGGCAAAACGGAGAGTCACAGGCCAGTGCGGAATCCGAACGGACATCACTCTCTAAGGAGGAGTCAACCATGAAGCGAGTTGCGATTGCACTACTCGGGCTGGTGCTTCTTGCCGGGCTCGCCGCGACGGCGAGCGAGGCGGGCAAGCTGTTGATCTGGGCCGACGACACGCGAGCCCCGATCATGATCGAGGTGGCCAAGGACTTCACCGCCGCGTACGGCGTTGAGGTTGAAGTACAGGAGATCGCATCGGGTGACACCCGCGGTCAGCTGGCAACGGCCGGTCCGGCCGGCGAGGGCCCGGACATCCTGATCGGCGCCCACGATTGGCTCGGCGAGCTGATCCTCAACGGGCTGATCGAGCCGATTATCCTGACACCGGCGCAGATCGGGAATTTCGACCCGGTCGCGATCGACGCGTTCATGTGGGGCAATCTGCTCTACGGCGTCCCGTACGCCACCGAGAACGTTGCCCTCATCCGGAACACGGACCTCGTCCCCGACGTCCCAGCGACGTTCGAGGACCTGCTCACGGTGGCCAAGGGCCTCACCGATCTTGACGCCGGGAAGTACGGCTTCCTGATCCAAGAGCCCGACCCGTACCACACCTTCCCGCTTCACTCGGCGGGCGGCGGCTACGTCTTCGGCAAGGACGCGAACGGCGTGCTCAATCCGTGCGACATCGGCCTCGATAACGCCGGCTCGATCGCCGGTGCGATCCTCCTGGACCAGATGGTCAAGGACGGGATCGAGATCGCCGGCGCCGGATACAGCGAAGTGACCGGCGCGTTCAACGCCGGGAACCTCGGGATGATGATCGGCGGCCCCTGGACGTTGGCCGATGTCAAGGCCGCGGGGATCAACTACGGCATTTCCCCCATTCCGCCGATCGCGGGCAACGCCCCCCGCGTGTTCGTCGGTGTTCAGGGATTCATGATCAGCGCGTTCAGCGAGAACAAGGTCCTCGCGAACCTGTTCGTCAAGGACTTCCTGATCCAGACCGACGTTATGTTGGCTCTGTATATCCAGGGCGACCGACCACCGGCGTATCTGCCAGCGCTCGCTCTTCTGGCCGGCAACGAGGATATCCAAGGATTCGCGGCCAGTGCGGCCAACGGAATCCCGATGCCCAAGATCGCGGAGATGGCGTCCGTGTGGGATTCTTGGATTGGAGCGCTTGGGCTGATCGTGAACCAGGAACAGGATCCAGCGACGGCGATGCACGAAGCCGCCGACGAAATCCGGGCACTGCTCAACTGCCCGTAGAACCAACCATCAGCGGGGCCGCTCTATGAAGCGGCCCCGCCCTCGTCCCCCATGGTGTGGAAATACGTAGTGAAGAACGCGGTGAAGATCGTCCTGCTCGGCACGCTCTGTGCGGTCGCGGTCTATGTCTTCGTCTTCCTCGGAGCGAAGGGGATGTGGATCCCCGGAGCCATGGCCCCGATCGGCGCAGGGCTCATCTCGTACATCTTCCTCTCGCAGAAGCGGTATCCACTCCGTTGGCTTGTTCCTGGACTCCTTTTCTTGACCGTGATGGTCGTTTATCCGATCGGCTACACCTTTGTGTCGTCGTTCACCAACGTCGGGACCGGTCATATGCTCTCGAAGGACCAAGCCATCCATCAGATCCTCGAGCGATCCTATGCACCGACCGACGCGGTGTCGTATTCGTACGTCGCGTTCGCCGACCCGAGCGGGAATCTGGCGCTCCTCCTCGACGGCGGCGGGCGGACGATTCTCTATGTGGGCGGCGTCGCGTCCGACATCCAGCCTGACGATCCTCGACTCGTGGACGAGGACGGCGACGGACAACCCGATCGATTCGATTCCTACGTCCGTCTCCCGACCCCCGAAGTCGTGCAGCGCCTTCATGATATTGAGGCGCTGCGGATCGAATACCGGGGTACGATCATCGCTCTGGAGAGCCTGGCGGAATTCCAGACGCGCTCTCCCCAGTACGCCTATGATCCCAACGCCAACACGATCACGGACTTGCGGACGGCGGTTGTCTACTTCCCCGTTGACGGTATCTTCACATCTCCGAACGGCGATGAGATCTACCCCGGGTACAAGGTCTGGAAGGGGCTAGTCAACTACGTCAAGTTGATTACCGATCGCCAGGTCTCCGGGCCTTTCGTGCAGGTCTTTTTCTGGACATTCGTGTACTCAACAATCACCGTGATTCTCAACTTCGCACTCGGGTTGTTCACTGCGATCCTGCTCAACGACCCCCATCTTCGCCTCCGGACGTTATACCGTATCCTCGCCGTCGTCCCGTACGCCCTTCCGGCTTTCATCACCATTCTGGTCTGGCGCGGGATGCTCAATGAGCACTTCGGCGTGATCAACCAGATTCTCGTCGCCCTTTTCGGGTCCGGTGCAAGGATTCCGTGGCTCCAGAACGCGATGTGGGCGAAAACGTCTGTTCTTCTAGTCAACCTGTGGCTGGGGTTCCCCTACATGATGTTGATCGCACTCGGAGCACTGCAATCGATTCCGAGCGAGCTCTACGAGGCCGCGCGCGTTGATGGCGCCGGATGGTGGGGCCGATTCCACAAGGTTACTCTTCCCCTCCTCTTGATGCCTCTCGCACCCCTCTTGATCGGCAGTTACGCCTTCAACTTCAACAACTTCACGCTCATCTATCTCCTGACGCAGGGGGGCCCTCCAATCGCAGGGGCAATGACGCCCGCTGGCGCAACAGATATTCTCATCTCTTATACCTTTAATCTTGCATTTGCTGGTGAACACGGGAACCAGCTTGGCCTTGCCGCCGCCGTCTCGGTCATGATCTTCGTCATCATCGCCACGATCAGCGCGATCAACTTCCGCATGACCGGCGCCCTCGAGGAGTTGAGCAAGAATGTATGACAAGCACACACTGCTTGGCAGCATCTGGCGTCACGCGGTTCTCATCTTCCTGGCAGCCTTCGCCATCTTCCCGGTCCTCTGGATTGCGTCCGCGTCGTTCAACGCAACGAACAACATGCAGTTGCAGCAACTCATGCCACCCAACCCGTCACTCGTCCACTACAGGGAGTTGTTTACCAGTGATAGGTACAACTACGGAATGTGGCTCTGGAACAGCCTGAAAATCACACTAGTCACGTCAACACTCACCGTGGTCCTCGCTGGCCTCGGGGCCTACGCGTTCTCGCGATTTCGCTTCAAGGGACGCCGTGTCGGCCTCCTCGGACTGCTCCTGATCCAGATGTTTCCGCAAATGCTGGCGATGGTCGCAATCTTCCTCCTCGTTCTGTCCCTCGGCAGCATCTTCCCGTGGGCCGGGTTGAATACCCACACAGCACTGATCCTCGTCTACCTCGGCGGTGCGATGGGGTTCAATACGTGGTTGATGAAAGGTTACTTCGACACGATCCCCCGATCGCTCGAGGAGTCGGCCAAGGTGGACGGCGCGACGCCGTTCCAAGCGTTCATGCGGATTATCCTGCCTCTTGCGCGGCCGATCCTCGCGACGATCTTCATCCTGTCATTCATTACCGTCTACTCGGAGCTGATGATTGCCTCCATCCTCCTGCGTTCGAATGCGCGGTTTACGCTGGCAGTAGGGATGAATCTCTTGATCTCCGATCAGTATGGTCAGCGCTGGGGAATCTTCGCGGCTGGCGCTCTCATCGCCGCGATCCCCTTCCTCGTCATGTTCGCTATTTCCCAGCGCTCGCTCGTCTCCGGTCTGACAAGGGGGGCCGTGAAGGAATGACGTCCATCGACCATCACTCGGGGAGGCGGTTCGACCTCCCCGTTGTTATCGTCCTTGTAGCCGCGTTGAGCGTCGCCCGGGCGGCGACGGCGGGCCCCGGGGACCTCCTCGGTCCGTGGGGGCAGGGCGCCCGGCGGTTCGGCGGTGACAGCGACTACGGGCTGTCCGGGCCCTTCCCGAAACTTCGCCGTTCGACGAGGGAAGACTGACATGCGCCGATCCGTGCCCGAATGGGTTCCCGACGCCGTCTTCTATCAGATCTTCCCCGATCGATTCCGCCGCGGTGAGACAGCCTGGAACGCCGATCCGAAGAAGCCGGCCGATCGGACCCCGTGCGGTGGGAACCTCGCCGGCGTCCGCGCGTCGATCCCGTACCTCGAGCGGCTCGGGATCAACGCGATCTATCTGACACCGATCTTCTGCGGCGCCTCGTACCACAAGTACGACACGCTCGACTACTTCTCGATCGACCCGGCCTTCGGGGACAACGACGGCTTCCGGGAGCTCGCGACGGAACTCCACGGTCGAGGGATCCGGATCGTCCTCGACGGGGTGTTCAACCACTGCTCCGATCGGCACCCGTTCTTCCTCGACGCCATCGAGAAGGGACGCGCGTCCGAATACTGGGATTGGTACACGATCGACGGCGATCGGATCCTCCGAGATCCGGAGCCGAACTACGCCCGTTGGGCCGGGGTGAGGACGATGCCCGAGTGGAACCATCGCAATCCGTCCGTCGTTGAGTACCTTCTCTCGGTCGTGCGGCACTGGATCATCGAGTACGGGATCGACGGCTGGCGTCTCGACACGACCGAGTACCTGCCGCCCGACTTCGTGCGCGCGATCTACCGCACGGCCCGCGAGGCCTCGGAGGAGGCCTACGTGCTCGGGGAGGTGACGGGGCTCGGCACGCCGTGGTTCAAACACGAGGCTCTCGACGGCGTCATGCACTACAAGCTTTGGGAGGGACTGACCGCGTTTCTGGCCGAGGAGCGCTGGGACGCGCCCGCGTTCGCGCACAGCGTGCGCGCCCATTGGTACAGCTACCCGAACGACGCCAACTTCGGTTCGTACACATTGATCTCCAGCCACGATCGGCCCCGGTTTCTCACCCAGTGCGACGGCGACATCGCCCGACTGCGGCTGGCCCTTGCCTTCCAGCTGACGTTCCCCGGTGCCCCGGCGATCTACTACGGGGACGAGATCGGCCTGGAGGGGGGCGACGACCCGGACAACCGACGCTGTTTCCCTTGGGACGAGCGCCGCTGGAACCGTCCGGTTTTCGAGGAGGTCCGACGGCTCATCCGGCTCCGGAAGGCCGAGCCGACCCTTCGCCGCGGCTCGATCGAGATCCGCGAGGCCGGCGGCCGTGTCCTCAGCTACGGACGCGCTCTCGGATCTGAGCGCTTCATCGTCGTGATCAACGCGGGTCGACGCAAGGACGCTCGGTCCACACTCCCACCCGGAGAGTGGAAGGACACCGAATCCGGTGACCGACTGCGCGGTGACTTTGGAACCCCGCCGATCTCGTATCGAATCCTGAAGCGGATGGAAGACGGCTAACCGCGCAACCGGTCGTACAAGCGTCGGTATGCGTCGGCCGATGCGTCCCACGAGAGATCCACCCGCATCCCCCGCGTCTGAAGGCGCCGCCACGCACCGGGATCGCCCCGGAAGACATTCAGCGCTCGCTCCACGGCCTCGAGGAAGGCGTCCACGGTGCAGTCGACGAACAGGAAGCCGGTTCCGCTGTCGGCGTCGGCGTCGTACTCCTCGACGGTGTCCTTCAGCCCACCGGTTGCGCGAACGATCGGGACGGTCCCGTATCGGAGCGAGTACTGCTGGTTCAGCCCGCACGGCTCGTAGTGCGACGGCATCAAGAACAGGTCGACGGAAGCCTCGATCCGGTGAGCCCACTCCTCCGAGAACGCGATCACCGAGGCAACCCTCCCCCGTTGGCGCTCCTCCGCCTGCCGGAAGAACGTCTCGTACTCCTCCGCTCCCGTCCCGAGGAGGACGAACTGCACGCCGAGCTCCAACATCCGGTCGAAGCCGGACATGATCAGGTCGAACCCCTTCTGCTCGGCCAGCCGCGAGACGACGCCGAGAACGGGAACCGTCGGGTCGACATCGAGCCCCAGCTCCCGTTGAAGCCTCGCCTTGTTCTCGGCCTTCCCCGCCGGATCGTCGACGTCGTAATGAGCCCACAGGTGCGGGTCCGTCGCGGGATTCCAGACCTCGAGGTCGACGCCGTTGACCACCCCGAACAACACGTCGCGGCGCGATCGGAGCTCGGCCTCGAGGCCGGCTCCGTCCTCGAGGATCTCGGCCGCGTACGTCGGAGAGACGGTGTTGATCAGATCGGACGAGAGGATCCCACCCCGGAGCAGGTTGATCCTCCCGTCCTTCAAGTAGGATCGGAGGGTCCTGTCCGACAGGCCGGTCACAGAGGCTTTCTCCGCCGGGAAGGACCCTTGATACCCGAGGTTGTGGATCGTCAGCATCGTCTTCACGCCGTCCGGGTGCGGCAGGGACCGATCGGCGATGTATCCGGGAATCAACGCGGCGTGCCAGTCATTTATGTGGATCAGATCCGGCGCCCAATCGAGCGCGCCACAAAGGGAAAGGGCGCCTCTCGACAGGAACGCGAACCGCTCCAGCGCATCCGGGTACTCCGATCCCTCGCCGTAGATCCCCTCGCGGTCGTAGTACGGATCGTGACCGAGGAAGTAGATCGGCACGGAGCTTCCCGGCAGCTCCGCCCGGAACGCGACGCACGGCCTCTCCTCACCGGCGACCGGAACGGCGAACCGCGCCGCTTCCACGAGTTCCGCCCTCTCTTCCACACCGCGATACTTCGGCATCGCAACGAAGATCTCCACTCCCTTCCGGGCGAGTGCCCGCGGCAGCGACAACGCGACATCGGCCAGCCCCCCCGTCTTCGCGAACGGCGAAACCTCCGCAGAGACGAACAAGACCCGCATCCTTCACCTCCTGAAGCAAGTATCCGTCGCCCCGCGGGGAGGATCAACTCCACGGAAACCGAGTCGTACTCCCTCTGGTTCGGCGGACCTCCCAGTGGAACTCATGTTCGTTCCTTGGCCGAAACTCCCGCGGATCGTACAATCGGCGGAACATCGACCGAGTTATTACGAGGGGAGAAGAAATGACCGAATTGAGACGAGGACCGACGAGCGGCCGCTGGGTGATCGTCGCACCGGAGCGAGCCAAGCGCCCGTCGGACTTCGAGCGGAGCAGCTCGGAGCTCGGTGGAGAAGACCCGGAAAGCTGCCCGTTCTGCCCCGGAAACGAGGAGATGACACCGCCCGAGATCTACCGAGTTCACCTGCCGGACGGTTGGTCCGTCCGGGTCGTTCCGAACAAGTTTGCCGCCCTGCAGGGCTACGAGGATCTCGGACGGGAGGCGATCGAGGGGTTCTACGATCGGATGAACGGCGTCGGGACCCACGAGGTCATCGTCGAAACGCCGGAGCATTCCCTGGAGATCCCCGATCTTCCCGACGAACAGGTGAAAAGGATCGTCGACACGTACGTCGTCCGGCTCCGGGTGCTGACGGAGAACCCTTGGTTCCGGTACGTCCTCCTTTTCAAGAACCACGGGAGGGAGGCCGGCGCGTCGCTCCTCCACCCGCACTCGCAGATCATCGCCACGCCGATCGTCCCCCAAGAGGTCCGGCGTTCGCTCAACATCGCCAAGTCCTACTACGAGAGGAAGGAGCGGTGTCTGTTCTGTGACGTCATGCTCGCGGAGATCCGCAATGGGGACCGAATCGTGGAGGAGAACGACGGCTACGTCGTCTGGGCTCCCTACGACTCGCGGTTCCCGTTCGAGCTCGTCGTCTATCCGAAGGCCCATTCGCACGACTTCAGGTCGCTCGACGACGAACAGGGGTGGGGCCTCGCGCGGATTCTCAAGCGGACGCTGAAGCGGTTGACGCTCCTCCTCGGGGACATCCCGTACAACTTCGTCCTCAAGACCGCGCCGAATCCGGTCCCGCGTCCGGGTAGGCCGGGATACTGGAGCACCCTCCCCTACGACTACCATTGGCGGATTGCGATCATGCCCCGACTGACGCACGTCGCCGGATTCGAATGGGGCACCGGGTTCTACATCAACCCGATGCCACCGGAGCAGGCGGCCGGCCACCTGAGAGACGTCGAGATCCCCGAGTGATCGGACATCCGCAACCGTGACAGCCGATCGGCCGCCCCGCCCATCCGCTCTCCGGCTATTCGAAGAGGTCGACGAGATAGAGGAGCCGTTCGTCGACCGGTCGCGGTCTCGCCAGCGCGTCGCCGAGCGGGATCGGAACGATCTTCGTCCCGTGGATCGCCGTCATGACGTCGAACTGACCGCTCAGCGCGAACTCGATCGACGCGGCGCCGAACCGCGTCGCGAGGATCCGGTCGAACGGCGACGGGCTTCCGCCTCGCTGCAGATAGGCCAGATTCGTCACGCGGACGGGGATCTGCATCCGTTCGGACAGCTGATTGGCGACGTACTGGCCGACGCCGCCGAGCCGCGCGTGCCCGAACGCATCGACCTCGGCCTCCGCGACAAGCTGTCCTCCCATGCCCTCCGGCTCGGCCCCTTCGGCGACGATGACGATGCTGAACTGCTTCTTCAGGTACTCCCGCCGCTTGATCTTCCGGAAGATCGAATCGACGTCGAACTTCTGCTCCGGGATCAAGATGACGTCCGCGCCGCCGGCGACGCCGCCCATCAGGCTGAGCCATCCGGCGTCCCGCCCCATCACCTCAAGGATCAGCACGCGGTGATGTGACGCGGCCGTCGTGTGAAGTCGATCGAGCGCATCGGTGATCACCCCGAGAGCCGAGGAGAAGCCGAGCGTGTAGTCGGTCATTCCGATGTCGTTGTCGATCGTCTGCGGAATCCCAATCACCTTCACGCCGTACTCGCCGAGGTGGTGCGCCACGCCGAGCGTGTCGTCCCCGCCGATGGCGATCAGGAAGTCGACGGCGTTCACCGAGAGGGTCTCGACGACCCTCTCCGGGCCGTCGCTGATCCGGAACGGATTCGTTCTGGAGCTGCTGAGGATCGTCCCACCGATGTGGAGGATCCCGGAGACGTCGACCTGCGTCAGCGGCCGGACCAGGTTCTCGATCGGGCCCTTCCACCCTTCCTCGAATCCGATGACGTCAACCCCGTGCTTGTTTCCGAAGCGAACGATCGAGCGAAGGGCGGCATTGATCCCGGGGGAATCCCCCCCGCCCGTCAGGACCCCGGCCCTCATCGGCGGCCCTCCTTCTGCACCCACAGCGTCTTGCCCCCGCTTCCGGCCTGGTCGATCAGCACGAGCGCGATCTCGCGGACCTTCGCCTGAATCTCCCTCCCCACGACACGCGGGTCGAAGACCTTCTTGTCCGGGCTCCAATCGCCCTTCGCAAACAGGTTCACGACGTCGTCCTCCACGCCGGCCGGTGGGATGATCCCCTCCGCGTGCGCGGCGAAGAACTCGCACGCCGTCCGCCCGAAGACGTACTGGTAGTGCGTGTCCTTATTCAGCTTGCAGATGCCGTATCCGATCATCTCGCGGACCTGCTCCGGGAGGAGCCCGGACGTGCCGTGAAGGACGAGCGGCGCGTCGATGCCCGCTCGCACGAGTCGATCCCTGATCTTCGTCGCAAGGTCGGCCCGCAGCTCGAGATCCCGACCCTTCGAGACGCCGTGCTGCGTCCCGACCGAGATCGCCAGAAGATCGGCCCCGGTCCGCTTGACGAACTCGGCCGCCTCGTCCGGATCGGTGTACAACGCTTCGTCCGACGCGACCTCGTCCTCGACCCCCCGGATCTTCCCGAGCTCCGCTTCGATGAGAATCCCCGTCCCCTTGGCCTTCTCCGCGACCGTTCGGCTGATCCGAACGTTCTCCTCGAACGCCTCCCTCGACGCGTCGATCATGACCGAGGAGACGAGGCGAACGTCGATCGCCTCCTCGATCAGTCCCATCTCGTCCGCCGTGAAGTGGTCGAGGTTGATGAAAACGCGAATCGGGTACGGCTCGGCGAGCTCGCGGACCAGGGCCGAGAGGGCCCTCAGCCCGGCCCGCTTGTCGCCGCCCCCGGCGTACTTCGCCGCTCCCGGACTGATCTGAACCAGCAGGTCCGAGCGCGCCTCCGCGTACGCTTCGAGAAGGCCGATCAGGATGCTCGGCTCGGCGATGTTGTTCGCCATGAACGCGAAGCGCTCGGCCTGCGCCCTCCGATACGCCTCTTGCAGTTTCACCCCGTCACAGAATGGCATGGTCGCTCCCTCCTTCGACCGGGACGCTCATCCGCTCCCAGTCCCCCTGCGTCGTTCCCCTCGATGAGTGCTGGCGATCCACGGAGGCCGGATCGACCTCGCCTTTCGCGTGCGCCGCACGCCCCGTGTTCGGGCTCGCCGATGCTACTTATATCGGCTCCCCGTCGTTCCCTCAAGCGATTCGCCCGGTCGCGCCTCCGGAGGCGCGATGCGCTCAAGAGGCGGAACCGATCCGATTCCGCCGGGATCGGCCGCAAGAACCCTCGCCAGCGACCCGACCGCGGCGCTCGCCTCGGCCGACAGCCCTTCGCCGAAAGACAAGTCGGCCGGTTCGATCCCGAGGATCACGATCTCGCGCGCCGCGGACTCCAGGCGGTCCAGGAAGAACGAGATCGGCAGGCCGTGCGTCGAAACGAGCATCCGGTCGACCGCCGACCTCGGGAGGCGCCGTGCGGTCCCCGGCGACAGGCCCATCCGGGCCGCGTCCGCGATCACCAACAGGTCCGGCCGCTCGCGGGAGACGATCCCCGCTGCGTTCTCCAAGGACGCGCCGCAGTCGATCGCGAGCCAATCGGATTCGGCGAGCCGCTCGGCGAGGACCGGACCGACGCCGTCGTCCCGCGACAGGCGGTTGCCCACACCGAGGAGCATCCGTTTCATTCGCCTTCGTGGGACGCGTCGCGATACCGGCCGACCTCGCGGTAGCGGCGGTACCGCTCCTCGACCAGCCGCTTCGGCTCCAGATTCGCCAGTTCGGCCAGTCGGCGAGCGAGATCCTCCTTGAGGGCCGACGCCGTCCGATCGAAGTCCTTGTGCGCACCGCCGAGCGGCTCGGGAATCACGCCGTCGATCAGGCCGAGGTCGCGGAGGCGATCGGCGGTCAGGCTGAGCGCCTCGGCCGCCTCCTTCATCCGTTCCTTGTCCTTCCACAGGATCACCGCGGCGCTCTCCGGGCTGATCACCGTGTAGACGGCGTTCTCCAGCATCAGGACACGATCGGCGAGGCCGATCGCCAGCGCGCCGCCCGACCCGCCCTCGCCGATGACGACCGCGACGATCGGGACGCGGAGACCGGCCATCGTCAGCAGGCTCTCGGCGATCGCGCCGCCGATGTTGTGCTCCTCCGACTCGAGACCGGGGTAGGCCCCCGGCGTGTCGATCAGCGCCACCACCGGGAACCCGAATCGCTCCGCCAGCCGCATCGCGCGCTGCGCCTTCCGATAGCCCTGCGGCCGAGGCATCCCGAAGAACCGCTCCTTGTTCTCCTCGGTCGAGCGCCCCTTCTGCTGTCCGACGACGACGACCGTGCGCCCGTCGAGGCGAGCGAGCCCGGTCAGTAGCGCCCGGTCGTCGCCGTCGAGCCGGTCGCCGTGGAGCTCGTAGAAATCGGTGAAGACTGCGTCGATATAATCCAGGGCGTAGGGGCGCTTCGGATGACGGGCGAGCTTCACACGCTCCCAATCGCTCAGGTTTGCGTACAGCTCCTGACGGAGCTCTTCGAGCTTCGCCTCGAGCCGCTCGATCTCCTTCGACAGGTCGATCCCGTCGGCGGCGTCCAGGTGCCGAAGCTCCTCGATCTTCGCCTCAAGGAGGTCGAGTGTCCGCTCGTCGCTCATCCCGTCTCCACGAAGAACCTGAGAAGCGAGGCGAGTTCGTCCCGCATCCCCTCGCGGCCGACGACCCGGTCGATCGCGCCGTGCTCGAACGCGAACGCGTCCGACTGAAAATCGGACGGCAACTCCTGGCTCATCGCGTTCTCGATCACCCGGCGGCCGGCGAACCCGATCAACGCGCCGCGCTCGGCGATGACGACGTCCCCGAGGCTGGCGATCGACGCCTGCACGCCGCCCGAGGTCGGGTAGGTCATCACCGAGATGAACGGGAGCCCCTCCTCGGCCATCCTGGCGCGAACGGCGACCGTCTTCGCCATCTGGAGGAGGGAGAACAGCCCCTCCTGAAGGCGCGCGCCGCCGGACGACGAGACGAGGACGAACGGGCGTCTGCCGGCGATCGCCGCTTCGATCGCGCGGCAGATCTGCTCACCGACGACCGATCCCATGCTCCCACCGATGAAGCGGAAATCCATTACGCCGATCACCACGGGGATGCCGGCGATCGCCGCCCGCCCGATCAGGATCGCATCGCGCAAGCCCGTCTTCGCCTGCGCTTCGGCGATCCGCTCCAAGTACGGCTTCCGGTCGGCGAAGCCGAGCGGATCGTCCGCCGTGATCGGCTCGGCGATGTCTTCGAAGCTTCCCTCGTCGACCAGGAGCCCGATCCGTTCGACCGAGGTCAGGAAGAAATACTCGCCACAACTCGGGCAGATGTTGTTGTTCTCGCGGACGCGCCGCTTGAAGACGAGCTCGCCGCAGGACTTGCACTTCATCCAGAGGCTCTCGTCCGGCTCCCGATCGAGGTCGACGCGCAGGTAGTCTTTCTCCTTGAAGATCGGCATCGGTTCACCTCACCGTCCGCTTGCGGAACGGAGAGAAGCGGGGCCGCTTGTTCGCCTCGCGCCCTTCCGTCGGTTTCTGGAGGCTCTCGGGGAGGACCGAACCGCTCGATACGACCATCGACAGGGCGTCCTCCACCGGCATGTCGATGTACGTCACGAGCCGCTCGGGGATGATCAGCATGTACCCGGAGAGCGGGTTCGGCGCCGTCGGCGCATAGACGAGGAGGCACTTCTCCCCGATGGTCTCCTGGATGACCCCCAGATTCTCGTTCGTCACCAGGCCGAGGACGTTGATCCCTTCCTTCGGGTACTCGAACATGACGACCTTCTTGAACGACGTCGTTGATTCCCTGTTGAGCAGCGCGCTGGTGAACTGCTTCAACGTCCCGTACATCTTCCGCACGCCCGGGAAGGAGAAGAAGATCCGCTCCATGTAGTACTGCAGCGTCCGCCCGATCACGCTCCGGGTGATGACCCCGATGACGAGGACGAGGAGGATCGTGATGATGATCCCGAGGCCGGGGATCCACCGCCCCAGGACCCGCTCGATCACCATCCCGAACGCCGTGTTCCTCCCGACCTGGCGATCGATCAGGTTGTAGAGGGCCCAGACGATGAAGACCGTCGCACCGACGGGGAGGATCGCCAGCAGGCCGCTGACGAACGTCGTCCGTAGCCAGAGGAGGAGTCTTTTCATCGTGCTTCCCTCGTCGCGTGGATTCGCGCTGGACCGAATTATAGAGGATTCCGCGTATGATAGAGGATCATGCGACGCTTCGCATCGTGGCGGCCCCTCGTCGGCCCGCTCGTCCTCGTCCTGCTCGTCGCCTACGCCGGTCTCGTCGGGCTCCGCGTCCTCTATCCGGTCGCGTACACTGCGCAGCTCGTCGCCCTCTCCGAGGAACGCGGACTCGATCCGTCCCTCGTCGCGGCCGTCGTCCGCTGCGAGAGCCGCTTCGACGCCCGGGCGATCTCTCCGCGAGGGGCGATCGGACTGATGCAGATCATGCCCGAAACCGGGATCTGGATCGCCGAGCAGCTCGGGATCCCCGACTTCGAGGCCGGACGGCTCACCGACCCGTCCCTCAACCTGCAATTCGGCACGTGGTACCTTCGCCTCCTCCTCGACCGGTTCTCGGAGCGAGACGACGCCCTGGTCGCCTACAACGCCGGCCCGGGCACCGCCGAGCGCTGGCTCGCCGGCGTGGAGGCCCCCTACCCGGAGACGCGGGCGTACGTCGAGTGCGTATCGCGGAGCATCCCCGTCTATCGGTTCTACTTCGCGGCCCCCTGGCTCCTCCGCATCACCCCATCCCTCCTGCTTTAGCGTTGCAGCAAGGCGCCCCATGGGCTAGACTTCGCCGCAATGTCGAAAGCGATTTTCTCAACATTAGGAGGTCTGACGTGTCAGAGGGGAGCCGTTGGGTCGAGAAGGACCCGACCGAGGAGAACGTCTACTGGCCCACGCAGGCGCTGAAGGAGCACGCTTGGATCGCCGATGAGTCGGTCTACGAAGAAGCCAAGGCCGATCCCGTCGCGTTCTGGGCCTCCCGGGCCGAGGAACTCCACTGGTTCAGGAAGTGGGAGACGCCCTACGAGTACGCCCCGCATGCCTACAAGTGGTTCGTCGGGGGGAAGCTGAATCTCTCGTACAACTCGCTCGATCGTCACATCGAGGCGGGACATGGGGATCGGATTGCGCTGATCTGGGAGCCGGAGCCGACCGACGAGGCGGCCGTCAAGCTGACGTACAAGCAGCTGCGCGAGCGCGTCTCGAAGTTGGCCAATGCGCTGAAGGGGCTCGGCGTCCGGAAGGGCGACGCGGTCGGGATCTACCTTCCGATGATTCCCGAAGCCGTCATCGCGATGCAGGCGTGCGCGCGCATCGGCGCGCCTCACTCCGTCGTCTTCTCCGCGTTCAGCCCGGACTCGCTGCGGGACCGGATGGTCGACTGCAACGCGAAGGTCCTCATCACCGCCGACGGCTACTTCCGCCGTGGAAAGGCGATCAACCTGAAGAAGAACGCCGACGCCGGGATCGAGGGCTTGTCGGTCGAGAAACAGATCGTCGTCCAGCGCGCCGGCACCGATGTCCGGATGAAGGACGGACGGGACGTTTGGTACCACGAGCTCGTCGCTGACGCCGGCGCCGACTGCCCGGCCGAGGAGATGGATTCCGAGGACCTCTCGTTCCTGCTCTACACCTCAGGAACGACCGGCAAGCCGAAGGGGATCATGCACACGACGGGCGGATATGCCGTTCAGGTCTACATCACCGCCAAGTGGAACTTCGACCTGCATCCGGGCGACGTCTACTGGTGCACCGCCGACGTCGGCTGGATCACCGGTCACTCTTACATCAACTACGCCCCCCTCATGAACGGCGTCACGACGCTCGTCTACGAGGGCTCGCCCGACACGCCGGACTACGGCCGTTTCTGGTCGATCATCGAGAAGCACAAGGTGACCCAGCTGTACACCGCGCCGACCGCGATCCGGATGTTCGTCAAGCAGGGAGATGAGTGGCCGGCGAAGTACGACCTGAGTTCGCTCCGCCTGCTCGGGACGGTCGGCGAGCCGATCAACGTCGATGCCTGGCTCTGGTACCACGAGAGGATCGG
>CAZGXU010000002.1:0-68655 GCA_964530075.1 uncultured Thermotogae bacterium | reverse complement strand
CGGAGCGGCCCGTTCGGAAGGGTCGCGAGGCTCGGTCGATTCCGATTGACCGAGCCTCCCTTTCCTGTCAGAATGGTCCTCGAAAGCATGATCGATCACCGGGTAGGGAGGTGAGGTGTGATGTCCGCGAGGATCTCACGATACCTGTTTGTCCCGTTCATGCTCATCTGGATATCGACCGGAGCCTGCCTCGGCCAGCTGTCCACGCCGTGGTCCTGGGGACCGATCCTCGGCGCCGTAGGGGAGGACTTCGTCGCCATCACCTGGATGACCCATCGCGCCGTCGGGTTCGATCTTCGATACGGCCTCGCGCAGGTGTACGACGCCACCGGGAAGTGGGAGGAGATCCTCACGTTCGATCGACACGAGGGCGTCGCGGAGATCTGGCTCCAGGATCTGATGCCCGGATCGACCTATCGGTATCAGCTGATCTTCTACGAGGGGGATGCCGTCTACCCGACTGAAGTCGGGAGCTTTGCCACGTTCGCCCACGACGCGCGCTCCTTCTCGTTCGTCGTCTACGGCGCGACCCGATCGTTCCCGGATCGTCACAAGCTGGTCGCCGACACGATCGCGTCGAACGAGGAGGCTTCCGTGGTCTTCCATGCCGGAGGCCTCGTCGACACGCCGACCGAGGAGCACTTCGATAACTTCTTCTGGGCGATCGCCGATCTTGCCCGTTCCCATCCGTTCATAACGATCATCGGGGACCGAGACTCGGACGGCTCCCTCTACTACGACGACCTCGCTCTGCCCGTCGGGGGCGGGTTCGAGGACGAGGAGTGGTGGTCGTTCGATTACGGGAACGTCCACTTCGTCGGTCTCGACTCGACGCTCGTCGAGTCGGCGGACGACGCCGCGATGCGCGCCGAGATCGCATGGCTGGAGAACGACCTCGCCCAGGTCGTCGGGAAATTGATCGTCGCCTTCTCGTACGACGCGCTCTACAGCGCGTCGTACGCCGGAGGGAAGAACGAGGCGCTCTGCGCGGCCTGGGAGCCCCTGTTCCGATCCTACGGTGTCGACGTCGTGTTCAGCGCGTCCGAGACCTGCTACGAGCACGTCTACCGGGGCGGGATCCACTACGTGACCACGGGAGGAGGTGGGGCTCCGTTGATCGCCGCTCCGGAGGGAACCGTCCCGGGGACCGTCTTCAGACGGTACGGGATGCTCCACTACATCCGCTGCACGTTCGCCGATGACAGTCTGCTGATCGAAGCGATCCCGGTCGCCTCCGTCGTCGACGACGTGATCTATCTCGCCGCGAGCGGGCGCTCGATCGATTCGGTGCTGCTGCGCGCCGCGGACTAGGTGGGGAAGCCGAACGGAGAGCGGCTCTCTCCCGGCTGGTCGGGACGCCCGGATTTGAACCGGGGACCTCTTGCGCCCCATGCAAGCACGCTACCAGGCTGCGCCACGTCCCGATGTGCACCATGGTACCCACGGAATCGCGATGCGGCAAACGGACGCGCCCGGCGCGGTGCGGGCGCCTAGGAGCGGGCCGTCCGGATCAGGTCACGGATCAGGCCCGGTGAGTGATACCGCCACGCGATCTCCTCGATCACGTCCTCCGAGAGGCCGTTCCGCCGGAGCCGGCGTTCGAAGGCGTGCCGCGACCGCCGGCGGGCCCACAGAAATCCGATCGCGAACCCGATCACCTGTCCCAGGAGCCAGATGACGAGCATCGCGACCGAGATTCCGATGATGATCCGAACCACGAGTTTCAGTCTTCGTCTCCTCCGCGCTTGGACTTGGTGGCGAAATCGCCGATGTTCATGTTCAACCCGCCCTTGCCGCCGAGGATCTCACGCAGGTTGAGGACGTAGCCGCGCGCCATGTCCAGCGCCTCCTCCTTCGGGATCCCCGCCTCCACGAGCTTCTTGTAGAACGTCGACACCGCGTCGGCCATGTTCTCGGCCGCTTCCTTGGAGTAGATAATGTCTCTCAACCCCCGAAGAAGACCGGGAACCTGGTCCGAAACCGCCGCGAGCAGATCGCGAAGGTCGTCCACGCTCTTGATGAAATCGGAGTCGCTCATCGTTTCCCTCCTTTCCTTTCGGTATTGAACAGGCGGATCCTCCGCCCCAGGATGTTCAGATCCCCTCGTATCGGGATGTCCCTCTTCCGCAGGCTGGCGCCGAGCGAGAAGCCGAGGAAGAACGACCCGACGTCGAGCTGGGCCAGCTTCCTCCCGAACGCCCGCTGAACGACCCGATCGCGCAGACGACTCGACGCGCCGGGCGCCCCGCCGACGATCGCCCGCACGTCCGACCGCAGCCGCATCGTCATGACCAGGTCGTCGCGGCATCGCTCGCACTCGCTGAGGTGCGCCGCGACGGCCCGCTCCTCCTCCCCCGAAAGCGTCCCTTCGACGTACCAGGGAATGAGTTCCCGAATCTCCGTGCATCGGCTCATGCCAACGCCTCCCCGAGCCGCTTCTTCGCATGGAACATCCGCGATTTCACTGTCCCTGTCGGGATGTCAAGAATCGCTGCGATCTCCCCGTACGACAATCCTTCGTAGAACGTGAGGAAGACGACCTCCCGGTGGTCGTCCGACAACTGGTTCAGCGCGCGCGCCACCCGCTCCTGGCGATGGATGCCGGGAGCCGGATCGGGCTCGACCAGGGGCACGTCCGGGACCCGCTCCGTTCGGATCTCCCTGCGGACGAGGCTGTACGCCTGGTTCCGGGCAATTCCGAAGATCCACGTGGAGACCTTCGAGCGGCCCGAGAACTTCGATGCTCCCTTCCACACGGCGATCATCGTCTCCTGAACCACCTCTTCGGCGAGGTGCTTCGCCCGCAGGATCGTGTACGCGTACCGATAGACCCGGTCGGAGAAGCGATCGTAGAGCTGCCTGAAGGCCTCGTCGCTTCCCGTTGCCACGCCTGCGATGAGTTCACGGTCGGAAGCCACCGCACCTCCCTACGCCCGCACATCGATCGCCTTCCACACGGTCGGGAAGCGTCCGCCCTTCGCGGCCATCCCGCTCCGTTTCTGCGGCCGCGTCCGAGGGGGACGAACGGCCGCCGGACGTGCGCCTCCCGTCCGTCCCTCATCATACGCCAGGACCGCCCGGTCGGCTTCCGTTCGTCCGATCCGTCCCATGTCGTCCACCTCCCCGTCAATCGGTGTGTCGGCCGCCGCGGCCGGCCGGTTCAACAAGCGCGGGGAAGGGACGGATCGGGGAAGCGCCGACACGGGGTTCACCGCGGGCCGGGAGGCTTATAGCCAGGCCTCGATCTCTTCGGGCGTGAGCCGTGTCGGATAGCCAGAATAGCGGATGTAGCCGGTCCGATCGATCAGGAACGTGCGCGGGATGCCGCCGACGCCGTAGAGCGCCTTGACGGCCCGGGCCTCCTCGAGCGATCCCCAGAGGACGTTGTCGGTCTCGTATCCGTTCTCGGTGAAGTAATCCCGGGCCCGCTGCTCGCTCCTGTCGAGGCTGACGACGAGGAGGACGACCCCGCGGTCCGCGTAGTCCTGTTGCAACGCGTGAAGCTCGGGGAACGTCGTCGTACACGGTTTGCACCACGTCGCCCAGAAGTCGAGGAGGACGACGCGGCCGCGGTAGTCGGAGAGCGACACGTCGACACCGTCGAGGCTGCGGAGGGTGAACTCCGGCGCCGGTGCCGGCTCCTCGTCCACCCCACCGAGGAAAGCAACCGACACGGCAACAAGACCGACCAACGCGAGGACAACCCAGATCCCAACGTCCTTCACGATCCCCCCTCATCGATGCGATCCCCCAGTGTATCCCCCGGCGGGACCGGCCACAACGGAAGGACGCGAGGCTGTGGATGGACTTGCGACCGCTCTGGACGCGGCGCAGTTGGCTAGTCGATAAGGGTTCGCGCTTCGTCGGAGACGGCTTGCTCAAGGAGGTGAAGGTCCCCGTGCTCAGCGAGCTCGTTCAAGACGTACGTTCGGACGGCACGGTTGAGCTCCTCGACGAGGGAACGCTCGTTTGCCGCTGCGATCATGGCCAGGGTTTCCAGCATGACGGTGTCCAACACCTTGCCGTCCTCGAGCGACATCCGGTTCCCTCCCCACGGAACCCCCTCCCATACTGAATACCGGAACTCGGCCCACCCCGTCAAGCGCCACTTGTCCCGCCGCCGAGCTCGGCTGAGACGGGCGCAAAGCGGCGCGAATACGCAGTTGCAGCGCCCAGACTGCACCGAATGCCATCTCGGGAAGGCGCAATCGTACGCGGTTTGCTCCGGCGGGCGGAACTTCGTCACCCCTCCGCATGTCCCCCATTTGATGGAGACATTTGCGGCAGTCGGCGACCGCGACAGGAGCCGGACCGCGGTCGGGATCACGGCTCGATCCAGGTATACTATCGTCCGACGATGACGACACACAGAGAGGAGCCGATGCCGGTCTTCGCGCGAGCCGTCGTCGAGGCCTGTCGCAACCTGTCCGGGTTCGAGGCGACGGAGACGGTGGAAGCCGGACCGATCCGCGTCGTCGCGAGGGTCGGGTGCCATCGTCCGGAACGCCTCACCGTGGAGTACCGGACCTACGTGAACCCGTTTCTCGAGCTGGAGGAGCGCCTGACCGGAGACGCGGATCACACCGCCGACGAGATCGTCGGCCTCTCCTTGTACTTCGATGGCGCCCAGACCTGGCTGTACGACGCCTCCACCGGCGTCTGCATCGTCAAAGCGTCCCGCTCCCTGTTCGAACCCCTTCCCGAGATGCCCCTGCTCGGAGAAATCGGGTACCTTCGGGACTTGCTCCACGACTTCCTCCTCCGCGACCTCGGGATGGAGACGATCGACGGTCGCGATGCGCGGGCACTGTCGTTGAAGCCGAAGCGCGCGCATCGCGCACGCGCCTTCAAGAGGGTCGCTTTCCTCACGTCGAGGGCGTCGGTCGCGTTCGACGTGGAGACCCTGTTCCCGGTTCGCTTGAGCTTCTCTCCCGCGCCGTCCTCTCAGACCCACCAACTCCTCGGGCCCGACGGCCGCGTGACGATCCGCTACAGCGGGATCCGCATCACGCCCGATGCGCCTCCGCCCTTCTCGCCACCCGAAGGGACGCGCGTCTTCCACGAGGCGTGGCTCGGGGTCGACGAGCTGTCCACGCGCCTCCCCTTTCCGCTCTCGCTCGACCCCTTCCGCGAGACCGAGTACGCGTCGATCGATGCGGGTGCGCTCCTCACCGAGGACACGGAGCACAGGAGGGCCTACTGCGCCGCTACGTTCGTCCGCCGCACGGAGGGCGAGGACGAGCGAACCGGATTCGTCACCTTCCGCGTCGGCAACTACCTGAGCCGGAACATGGCCCGACGAAGGGTGACGGCCGCGGAGTCGGGCGAGGAGCTGACGATCGCCGATCGGCCCGCGCGGTTCTTCGATCGCCGGAAGTTGTGGGAGGACCACGCGGCCGGCATTGAGCCGTCCCAGGCCCCGCGCGAGCTGGTCTGGGAACGGGACGGCGTCTTCTGGTTTCTCACCGGGGTGAACGTCGAGCGTCTTGAGCTCGTACGACTTGCGTCCGAACTGACGGAGAGGAGCGCGCCTCCACCGGAGCCTCCGGCGGACGAAAGGTCCGCCACCGTCGGCGGATCGACGTCTTGACAGCCGCCGGGATCTCAAAGACCCTTTCCACGAAATGGCCACCGACCCGAAACGAGAGATCGAACTGCTCCGTCAGGAGATCGAGCATCACGACTACCTCTACTACGTGCTCGATCGTCCGGAAGTGTCCGACGCTGAGTACGACGCGCTCTTCCGGCGCCTGATCGAACTCGAATCCGAGCGCCGCGATCTGGTGACCCCCGATTCGCCGTCGCAGCGCGTCGGCTCGGCACCGGCCGACGGGTTCGCCACGGTCCGGCACTCCGTCCCGATGCTCAGCCTGGGAAACGCGTTCGACGAGGAAGGCCTTCGCGACTTCGACCGGCGGATCCGAGCGATCCTCGATACGGACGAGGTCACCTACGTCGCCGAGCCGAAGCTCGACGGCCTCTCGGTCGAGCTCGTCTATCGGGACGGCCTTTTCAGCCAGGGATCGACGCGCGGCGACGGCCGCGACGGAGAGGACGTCACCGCGAACCTCCGGACGATCCCCTCCGTCCCGCTCCGCCTCCGCGCGGACGCCGGGACCGTGCCCGATCTCCTGGAGGTCCGAGGCGAGGTCTACATCGATAAAGCGGACCTGAGCGCGCTGAATGCCCGACGGGAGGAAGAGGGCCTGCCGCCCTTCGCCAACCCACGGAACCTCGCGGCCGGATCGCTCCGCCAGCTCGACCCGCAGGTGACGGCGGGGCGGCCGCTGAAGATCTACTGCTACGATGTCGGTCGGCTCGCCGGGATGACGATCGAGTCGCAGGCCGAGCTGCTGAGCGGGCTCCCGGCCCTCGGCCTTCGCGTCAACCCCCTGTACGAGGTCTGCGTCGGGATCGAGCCGGCCGTCGCGTTCTACCGCAGGCTGATGGAGGAGCGAGACGACCTCCCCTACGAGACGGACGGCGTCGTCGTCAAGGTCGACGACTTCGCCGCGCGGCGGACCGCCGGGACCGTCAGCCGAAGCCCCCGCTGGGCGATCGCCGGGAAGTTCCCGGCGCAGCAGGGGATCACGCGGCTCACCGACATCGTCGTCTCCGTCGGGCGGACGGGGGTCCTCACCCCGATCGCCGTCCTCGAGCCGGTGCGAGTGCACGGGGTGGAGATCACGAGCGCCACGCTTCATAACGAAGACGAGATCGAGCGGAAGGGCGTCCTGATCGGCGACACGGTCGTCGTCCAGCGCGCCGGGGACGTCATCCCTCAGGTCGTCAGGGCGCTCCCCGAGCGCCGGACCGGGGAAGAGCGCCGTTTCACGATGCCCAAGACCTGTCCCGCCTGCGGCTCGGACGTCGTCCGGTTCGAGGGCGAGGTGGCGCACCGATGCCTGAACACCGCCTGCCCGGCCCGGTTCCAGCAGTCGATCCTCCACTTCGTCTCCAGAGGGGGTCTCGACGTCGAGGGGCTCGGGTACAAGCTCGTCCGCCAGCTCGTGGAGAAGGGGCTCGTGACCGCCTTCGCCGATCTATTCCGGCTCGAGCGGGAGACGTTGATCGGATTGGAGCGGCTCGGGCCGAAGTCGGCCGACAATCTCCTGGCGGCGCTGGACGCGGCGAAGGACGTGCCGCTCGGCCGGTTCCTGTTCGCGCTCGGCATTCCCGAGGTCGGAGACCGCGCGGCGGAGATCCTCGCCGAAGCGTTCCACTCGCTCGATCGGATCATCGACGCCGACGAGGAATCCCTCACGTCCCTCCCGGAGATCGGCCCGAAGACGGCGGCGGGGATCGTCGAATTCTTCCGGAACGAGGCGAACCGGAGGACGATCGCCGAGCT
The DNA here is from genome assembly GCA_964530075.1 of uncultured Thermotogae bacterium. Taxonomy (GTDB): domain Bacteria; phylum Bipolaricaulota; class Bipolaricaulia; order UBA7950; family UBA9294; genus JANQEA01. Next base: position 61,304 of record CAZGXU010000002.1, on the reverse strand, counting down.
TCGCGACGTCGGCCTGAGGGTCACCGCACCGGCCGCGGGCGAGCACGCCGGCCCGCTCGCCGGGAAGCGCTTCGTCTTCACCGGAACCCTCTCCTCGATGACGCGAAGCGAGGCGGGCGAGCGCGTCAAGACGCTCGGTGCGACCGTCTCCTCCACCGTGAGCCGGACGACCGACTTCGTCGTCGTCGGGGCGAACCCCGGCTCGAAGGCGGACAGAGCGCGGGACCTCGGCGTCCGACGGCTGGAGGAGGCGGAGTTCCTCTCGCTCCTCGAACGACATGGCTGAGCCGCTCCTTCTCGACCTCCCCCTCGGCGCCCTTCGGGATCGGCTGGCCGAGCTCGGGGAGCCGCCCTATCGCGCCGAGCAGATCTGGCGCGCCGTCTATCGCGATCTGGTCAACTCCTACCGCGAGATGACGACCCTCCCGGTCCGGCTCCGGGCCGAGCTGGAGGACCGGCTCCCCTTCGGCGTCCTCCGCGTTGAGGCGGCGCAGGAGAGCCGGGACGGCCGGACGCGGAAGACGCTCCTGCGGCTCTCGGACGGCGAGGCGATCGAGACCGTCTCGATGCGGTACGACGATCGGCGGACCGTCTGCGTCTCGACCCAGATCGGGTGCGCGATGGGCTGCCGGATCTGCGCCACCGGACAGGGCGGATTCAAGCGCCATCTCTCGTCCGGCGAGATCGTTTCGCAGGTCCTCCACGCCGCGCGGGACTTCCGGCAAGAGGGCCGGCACCTGACGAACGTCGTCTATATGGGGGCGGGAGAGCCTTTCGCGAACTACGATGCCACCCTCGCCTCGATCCGCGTCCTCAACGATCCACGGGGGTTCGGACTCGGCGCGAGGTCGTTCACCGTCTCAACCGTCGGGATCATCCCGGGGATCGAGCGGTTCGCGGACGAGGACCTGCAAGTCAACCTGGCGGTCTCTCTCCACGCCGCGAACGACGGGCTGCGAGAACGTCTCCTTCCGATCGACCGAACGTATCCGCTCGGCCCTCTCCTCCGCGCATGCCGGGACTACGTCGACCGGACGAACCGTCGAATCACGTTCGAGGTCGCCCTCATCGCCGGAATCAACGATTCGCAAGCCCACGCCCGCGAGCTCGCCGACCTGCTGCGCGGGCTCCTCTGCCACGTGAACCTGATCCCGCTCAACCCGGTCCCCGGCCTCGCCTGGAAGCGGAGCTCGGACGAGCGGGTCGGTCGGTTCTCCGAGGTGCTCGAGACGCGCGGCGTCCCGGTGACGATTCGCGTCCGTCGGGGGGTGGAGATCCAGGCCGGATGCGGCCAGCTCCGTGCAGGGCGGATCGACCCGGTCGGTTGAATCGAGCGTCGGCCGTCGCTATTCGGTCAGCAGGCTCCGATACGCCTCGAGGGCCTGCTCCCCCCACCGGTCGGTGATGCTGTCCATCCCCTCACGCACCAACTGCCGGACGCGCTCGCGGCTGATCTTCATGATCCGGCCGACCTCGGCGAAGTTGTGCGGGCATCCGTCCTCGATCCCGTAGTGAAGGCGGATGGCGAACGCCTGGCGAGCGGGGATCCTGTCGAGGACCGCCTCCAACTCGTCGCGGAAGAGGAGCCGAAGCGCCTCGTGCTCGGGGGAGAGGCCATTCTCGTCGATGATCCGATCCTCCAGCGTGTCGTCTCCTTCCTCGCCGATCACCTGATCGAGGGAGACGATCTCGTTGACCTGCGCCTCGATCTGGCGGAGCCGATCGATCGAGATCCCGACCGCCTCGGTGATTTCCTCCTCCTCGATCACGCCGCCTTCGGCCATCGAGCGCATCTGCGCCAGCCGCCGGACGGCGCGGAACAGGTAGTCGGGGATCCGGATCATCCGGGCGTGATTGTTGATCGCCATCAGGATCGAGCGGCGGATCCACCAGGACGAGTACGTGCTCAGTCGATATCCTCGCTCCGGGTCGAATCTGTCGATCGCCTCGATCAGGCCGATGTTCCCTTCCTGAATGAGGTCGATCAGGGGGAGCCCCACGTCGGTGTACTCCTGGGCGATCCTCGCGACGAGCCGCAGATTGCACACGATCAGCCGATCCCTCGCCCCGTCCACGCCGGCCGCCATCCGGCGGGCCAGTCTCCGCTCGTCGTCGGCCGACAGGAGCGGGAACCGCCCGATCTCGCGGAAGTAGATGTCCAACGGCGAGGGGAGCCCGTGGCGTTGTTCCTGTGTGCTTTGCCACTCCGTTTTCATGATCGTTCCGGGCCAACTTTACGGAAGCGCTTCCGTGTTGTCCACGGAGCCACCTCCCTCCGGGAACGCGCAGGAACGCACCTCCAGGACGTCCAGCTCGGTCACGGCGGCGCCGACCCCGAGGCGGTCGCTCAGGTTTGGGCTCGTCCTTCCTTCGTCCCCCGAAACCAGCTCCTTGATGTAGAGCCCCCCCTCGCCTTCGAGATCGAGGACTGCCCGCCGCGGGGACTCGACCTTTCCGGACGCGGACAGCAGACGGCGAAGGCGGACCCGGTCGGCGCGCCGATGCGCGACCCTCCGCGGTGTACGCTGCGCGATCTCCCCGAGCAGCGAGGAGAGCGCCTCGTTGAGCCGCTTCGGGCTCACCGCCTCCTCGAACTCGACGATCGCGCGGTAACGCTTCGCCGCGCGCGACTCCTTGAGCGTCGCGACCGCCCGGCGATCGACGAACGACAGCGACGAGACCTCCACCTTTCCCACCGCCCGATCGTTCACGTCCTCGCGGAGCGCCGCCAGGTCGAGCGTCCGCCGCCGCGGGGCGAGGACTTCCAGGACGAACGGCCGGCCGCCGCCGAGCATCCTCGCGTCGATGTCCTCTCGGCCGGCCCCGTGGAGGCGGGCGGTCTCGGCCCCGGCCGCCTCGAGCAGCGGGGCCGCGATCCACTCCTCCACCGATTCGGGGTACTGCTTCCCGGTGAAGCCGCACGACGGGCAGCCGCGCCCGCGGCACCGCCGGCAGGGCCACTTCGTCTGGGGCATCCCGCGAGCCAGCTTCCGATACCGGCCGTAGACGTAGAGGGACGCGACGTGCAGTCGCAGCGCATCCGACGCCAGGTCGATGACGAACGAGACGTCGGGCGACGCGAACCCGACCGTCGCCGGCCGCCCGAGCCGGGCCTCGAACGCCTTGCCGACGACCCGGTTGAACGCGTGCTTCAGCGACTCTCCCTCGTCGCTCGGAAACCGCTCGTCGAAGAACGCCTCCATCTCCTCAAGCCGCGGGGTAAGCTGCACTCCGAACAGGTAGGTGTCGAACTCGATCCCCGCGACCTCCCTCGCGGCGCGCTCCGCACACGCCCCGGCGCGATCGAACAGCCCGCCGCAGACCCAGCAGACGCCCGCCTTCCCCCGCTCGGAGAGGCCGGCGCGGAGCGCCTGTCCGCGCTCGGTGTTCGCCAACCCCCGCCCGACCCGGGCGAACGGCCGCCCGAGGCACTCGTCGCAGATCGGCCCCGCGGTGAGGATCTCCCGCGCGCGTTCGAGCTGGGCGGCATCGAATCTCAGGCTCACGGCGGTCCGCCTTCCGCATACCCCCGATAGAGGATCATCGATCGATCCTCTCGCGCGAAGCCGAGCGCTTCCAACTCGGCCGCGACGGCCGTCCCGGCGATCGGGCGTCCGGCCCACGTCCTCACTCGGACCGAGGGCGGTCGAGTCCTCCCCTCAACGAGCCCCGGAAGCGTCGCGAGCGCCTCACGACGCTCGTCGTGTCCGAGGTCCGCGAGCGGGATCAGCCGTTCCCCGCGATTCTCGATCGACAGGATCGGCCGCCCGGCCTGGAGGACGAGGTAGTTGGACGGGTGGTGACGGACGACGTATCGCTCGCCGTTCGGGAGGTCGATGGGGATGAGATCACCGTAGATGCACGCCGGATCGAACACGTTGGCGACGACCGGCGCCCCGTCCCCCTCCGGCTCCCCGAGTCGATCGATCGTGTCCCGGGCGGTGAACTGCGGCGCGGAGAGGCCCGAGACGAACAGGCCGCGTTCGACCTGGCCCGCCCACTCCCAGCGCGTCAACACGGGATAGATCTCCGACCACCGCAATCCGGACTCCTCCCTCCCGAGGACCTCTCGACTCAGGATTCCGTACCGATGAACGAGGACGTTGAGGAGCGCGCGAACGTCGTCGTCCGGCCGTTCCTGCCCGCCCGCCTCGACCAAGGTCCACCGGCCGCCTCCCCACGTCGCTCCTCGCCGTCGCCCGTGCCATCGGTCCGGCTGCGGCTCCTCGCCCCAGACCACGTCGAGCGAGTCGTTCGTCACCTGGCCCGCCCAGATCGACGCCCAGAGCGCGGCGGCCACCTCGGACGGGGATCGATCGATCCCCGCGGCGATCCGGTGGAGAAAGGACGCGCCGTGCCCGTCGAGGTACTCGATCACACGACGCGGGAGCTCACCCGAGATCGCACCCGTTGCCCTGGGCCCGACCCGGAGACCGCACCCCGGCGGCGCGAAGACGAGATGCCGCTGCCCACCGGCCGACGTACGGCCGTACCACGCGAGTTCTCCGCTGCGGACCAGTCGATCGAGCATCCCGCGGTCGTAGCCGCGAACCCGGATCGACAGAACGTCGTCCCAGACGCCTGTCGGCAGTGGACAGCCAGCCAGCTGCTCCATCACCTCGAGGAGGTCCTCCTCCGCCAATGGAGCGCCGGTGTGGTGATGCGCGAGGAGATACCGCGAGTACGCCTCCGGCAAGACGGTGGTGACCCGCCGCCGGCGGCCGGCCAGGGTCAGTCGCCGGATCCCAGATGCGACTTCAGGATCGGACCAGCCGATCGTCCCGTCCGCCCACTCGACCTCGATCCAACCCTCCGACCGCTGCAGTCGGTCGATCGACCGCTCGGCCGCCGGATAGCGCGCCAGGACCTCCGGCCGGCTCGTCACGGCGCGCGCCGACACGTACCGGCGCACGATCTCCCGGACGTCCGCATCACTCATCCTCCGGTACTGCTCGACGTCATCGGCCGCGACGAGCCGCTCCGGGAGGGGGGAGCCGGGGACAGCGACCCGCGCGATCCGCCCGTCCTCGACCAGATCCGAGAGGACCGAGGAGGCGGCCGGCTCGCACCGCGCGACGACCTCCTCTTCAGTCAGATCGCCGATCCTACGGAGGAGCTCGACGACTTCGGCCCCGTCGCGGGCGCGATTGTACGGCGCGAGCCCTTGCAGCCGCTCGTCCATCGTCCGCACGGCATCCGGATCGAAGAGGGTCTCACCTCGGATCCTCTCGCTGAGGAGGCGCGCTACGTCTTCGCCGAGGCCCTCCCGCCGACCCGCCCGAGCGACCGGGGCGTCTTCCTCGTAGAGATACTTCCCGGTGAAGTCGAGGAGGAGCGAGCCGGAAAAGGGGGACGGCCTTCGATCCCTCCGGACGGCGAAACCGGCCGCCCCCTCTTCGACCTCCCGCAGGAAGGCCTGGACCGCTTCGAGCGGGAGCTCGTCCTCGACGATCTCGCGATAGGTCTCGGTCACGATCGGGAAGTCCGGATGCTCGCCGGCGACGACGAGGAGGTCGTGGGCGCGAAGCCGCTGCAGCCAGAGGGGCGTCCGTCGGCCGGGGCGGGCCCGCGGAAGAAGGAGGGCTCGCCCCGCGTTCCGCCGGAACCGCATCGCGAAGAACGGGGTGCTCTCCAGCTCGGCGACGATGTCATCGACGATCCGGTCCGCCCGGAGGCCCCGGATCGCGTCGATCAGCGATTCGATCGGAATCCCCCCGGGCCTGAACAGGATTCCATCGCCCGAGTAGATCGCCTCCAGCGGTTCGTGCCCCCCCTCCCGCAGCCTCCGTTGGACACCGAGGAGCAGGGTCAGATGGAACGCCCGCCCGAACGGGGAGATCACCGACATCCGCGCGTCGCCGGCCTCGTTGCGGAAGACGTCGATCAGGATCCGGCGATCGTTCGGGATGACGCCGCCCCGCTCGCGCTGGTCGGACAGGTAGCCGGCGAGATTCCTCGCCGCCGTCGGATCGAGCGCGCACTCGGCCGCCAGCCACGCCTCGAGGTCGCCACTCTCCAGCCGGGCCTTGCACTCCCGGAGGAACGCACCGAACCGCGCCCCGAACTCGGCGTCCCGCCCGAGCCCCTCGCCCTTCCAGAACGGCATCATCCCTTCGTGCTCCTCGGCCGGGGCGACGATCACCCGGTCGTGCGTCACCTCGAGGATTCGCCAGCATCCCGTCCCGAGGATGAACGTCTCCCCGAGGCGACGCTCGAAGACGAACTCCTCATCCAGCTCGCCGATCCGCGTCGTCCCGTCCTCGAGGACCATCACGTACTGACCGGTATCGGGGATGGCGCCGCCGTTCAACACGACGGCGTGTCGGCTCCCGGGGAGCGGGAAGAGCCGCCCCGTCGAGCGCTCCCACGAGATCCGCGGACGAAGGGCGGGCGAGGCCGGGGCGCGGTACCGGCCGGCGAGCAGTTCGAGGACCGCGAGGTACGTCTCTCGCGGGAGATCTCGGTACGGGACGGCGCGGCGAATCCGGTCGAAGAGCCGGTCGACGGTCCACTCGTCCATCGCCACCATCGCCACCATCTGCTGGGCGAGGACGTCGAGGGGGTTCCTCGGGACGCGGATCGCCGAAATCTCGCCGCGGAGCATCGCGCGAGACATCGCGGCCATCACGAGCAGATCGGCGCGCGTCTTCGGGATCATCCTACCGACGCTCGTCGCGCGGACGAGGTGCCCGGCCCTCCCCACCCGCTGGAGCCCGCTCGCCACCGAGAACGGCGCCTCGACCTGACAGACGAGGTCGATCGCGCCGACGTCGATCCCCAACTCCATCGAGGCGGTCGCCACAAGGGCCGGGAGGCGTCCCGCCTTCAGATCCTCCTCGATCCGGTGCCGCTCCTCCTTGGAGACGCTCCCGTGGTGCGCCCTGGCGATCGGTGCGCCGGCCAGCCGGTTGATCTCGGCGGCGAGCCGCTCCACCACCCGACGGCTGTTGCCGAAGATCAGCGTCGACGTGTGCTCCTCGATCAGCTCGAGGAGCCGCTCGTAGATCGACGGCCAGATGCTCCGCGTCATGTCCTCGGCGCGCGGCAGGTCCTTCATGTCCTCGACCGACACGATCACCGCCAGGTCGAGGTCCTTGCGCATCCCGGCGTCGACGACCGTGACCGGGCGTGCCGTCCCATCGGCCTCGTATCCGCCGAGGAATCGGGCGACCTCCTCGAGAGGGCGCTGGGTCGCCGACAGGCCGATCCGGATCGGCGAGAGAGGGGTCAGCTCGTCGAGCCGCTCGAGCACGAGGGAGAGGAACGTCCCTCGCTTGTTCGGACAGAGGGCGTGGATCTCATCGACGATCACGTAGCGGACCGTCCGAAGCATCCCTCGCGCTCGGGTCGACGTCAGGAGGAGGTGGAGTGACTCCGGCGTCGTGATCAGGAGGTCCGGAGGGTTCCGGACCATTCGTTGCCGTTCGGCCGACGGCGTGTCGCCGGTCCTCAGTCCGACGCGGATCTCCGGAAGGTCGACGCCGAGGCGCTCCGCGGCGGCCCGAATCCCCCGCAGCGGGGGATCGAGGTTCCGCTCGATGTCGTTGGCGAGCGCCTTCAGCGGAGAGAGATAAAGCGTGTGAACGCCCCGGGCCTCCGCCTCCTCCTCCCCTTGCCGGGTGATCAGCTCGTCGATCGCGTAGAGGAACGCGGCGAGCGTCTTCCCCGACCCGGTCGGTGCCAGGATGAGCGTGTTCTTCCCCGCCGCGATCTCCGGCCACCCTTTGACCTGGGGTGGCGTCGGGCGCGCGAAGCTCTCCCGGAACCAGCGTGCTGTCGCGGGGTGGAAGAGCGACAGGAGTTCCTTATGCATACGATCATTCTCCGGAATCCGCCACCGCGATCAACCGTCCGCTCCGCCAATTCGGAGGCCAGTCTTGCCTCCGTCGATTTCGCATGATAGAATGTATATGCTATTGGATATCCGAAACGGCGAACCGTGTCGAAAGGGCGGGGCGCAAAGTTACGGGCTTACAGGAGGAATCCCATGGCCGCCGGACTCCCGAAGGATCCAATCGAACCTGTGCGTTCGACGGACGTCTCGCTCACTTCGCCTCTCTTTGGAATCCGGCGCGGTACTCCACGTCAGGGCCGATCGCCTAGTCCGTTGAAGGATGCGAGCCTCGGCACGGTGATCGGCGGCTTCTCGCTCCGGGGTGGAGCCCGATCGATTGGCATCTGACCAGCACCGCGCGCCTCCTTCGCAGAGGAGTCACGGCGGGCGCCCGCAAGGGCGCCCGCCGTCTGCGATCTCCGAGCGCGCTTTCTCGAATCGCTCCCGATGAGTGGGTTCACCGTCACCCGCCCGACCCGCTCGTCGTGATCCCCGCGAAGTGCTATTGCAGCCGCGATCTCAGCCACCGTCGGAGAATTGCACCGAAATCTCGTTGCCGGTAGGATCGGGGATCCTCTGAACGCGAGATGGTCGACGGATGGACCCGGTCGCAATCACTCCGTTAGTCATGTCTCTCATCCCCTTCGCGCTTACCTACATCGGGATCTTCCTGGAACGCGTCCACCGCGCCATCGTCGCTCTGTCCGGCGCTGCGTTGATGATCGCGCTCGGAACCTGGTTCTCCTTCTACAGCACCCACGACGCCGTTCTGTCGGTCGATTACGACACGATCACGCTCCTGATGGGGATGATGATCGTCGTCGGTCTCTTCCGGGAAACCGGGTTCTTTCAATACCTCGCCATTCGCGCGGCCAAACTGGCGAAGGGGCGCCCCTGGTTGCTCCTCGTCTACCTCGGCCTGGTCACGTCCGTCGTCTCCATGGTCCTCGACAACGTCACGACGATCATCATCGTCGTGCCGGTGACGGTCTCCATCGCCGACATCCTCGGGATCTCCCCGCTGCCGTTTCTGATAGCCGAGGTCCTCCTGTCGAACATCGGCGGCGTCGCGACGCTGATCGGTGACCCTCCGAACATCCTGATCGGGTCCGCCGCCGGCTTCGGCTTCGTCGACTTCCTCACCCATCTGGCTCCGATCGTCGTCCTCGTGTGGGGCGCCGCACAGGGGGTCCTCATGCTCGTCTTCCGCCGCGAGCTGACACGGCGTCCGGCGAGCGTGGACCGCCTCCTCGGGATGGACGAGCGGCGCGCCATCGTCGATCCGCTGACCACGAGGCGGATGCTGATCACCCTTTCGATCACGATCCTGCTCTTCTTCGTTCACGAGGCGATCTTCCTCCAACCGGGCCTTGTCGCCCTGATCGGCGCGTGCGTCGGGCTGCTGTGGGTCCGCCCGGATTTCGACAGGATCCTGAAGGACATCCACTGGGACGTGCTGATCTTCTTTATCTCCCTGTTCATCATCGTCGGCGGCCTCGAGGCGAGCGGCGCGATCGGTTTCCTCGGCCGCGGAATCGCGGCCCTGGCCGAGCACGGGCTCTACGTTCCGATCCTCGTCGTCCTGTGGGGGGCGGCCTTCGCCTCGGGCGTGATCAGCAACGTCCCGTTCACGATCGTCATGCTTCCGATCTTCAAGGGACTGGCGACGCACGGAATCGATGTCGCTCCGCTGTGGTGGGCGCTGGCGATCGGCGTAGGGTTCGGGGCGAATCTGACGCCCGTCGGTTCGGCGGCCAACGTCGTGATCGTCTCGATGTCCGAGTCGCTCGGCGAAAAGCTCACCCTCCGACGCTGGCTCGCGAGCGGATCGCTCGTCGCCCTCGCCAGCTGCGGGCTGGGAACGATCGCGATCCTCGTCGCCGTCCATCTCGGCTGGTTTTAGGCTTCCAATCGATCGGCGGAGCCCGATCGGTCGGGGGGCCCTCCCGGCTAGCTCGGCCCCATCGATGCGCGCCGGTCTTCCCCCCCTACGGCCACGACCGCGCACGATCCCATCCAACGTGAGATCGCCCGCGAGCCGTACTTGGCGATGATCGCTTGGAAGGTCAGCAGGTTCGTCGCGACGGCCATCAGCTTCACCGTCCGATAGCGCCAATCGACGATCCTCTCCAGCTCCTCCAACACGAATTCCGTCGCACGTTCCGCCCCGAAGTCGTCCAACACGAGGAGATCGCACTCGCGGCACCGGCGCGATGTCTCCTGAGAGCCGTGCGCAATGTCCGATCGAAGCTCGCTCGTCAGGTCCAGCATCGGCCAGTACTCGACGTGAGCCTGTCGCTCGATCTCGTCGGGCACAAGCGACGGCGGATCTCCGCTCTCGTCGATCTCGCGCTCGGCCGTCCGGATGATTTCGCTCGCCGATGAAACCGCGATCATTCCACCCTCTGCCGGCTGCTTAGGTGGAACAACCGAGTGCCTGCGATCGTACTCCTTCATCATCGCGACCAACAGGTGTGTCTTCCCGAGCCCATGTTTCCCGCGGATGAGCACGCCCGTTTCTCCGGTCTCGACGACGCACTTACAGGCTTCGAAGGCGTCCCGATTCTCATCCGTCACGTCGAAATTGTCGAACGCACAATGCTCAAACCGCTTACCGATCGGTGCGCCTCGGATCACTTCTTGCCCCCTATGACTCTTCGTTCGTAGATCTCGGGATCGTGGCTCTGCTCGATGTGAGACGCTCGACGCCTTTGCCCCACTGGCCTACCCCTCGCTTCCCACTCCCGCGCCATCGCGAGATTCCTCTCGAAGTTCTTCGTGTTGAACGGCGTCACGCAGTTGAAGTAGCGCCGCGACTCCTCCTTCCCTCCGTCCGTCGCGGCCAAATAGTCGAGGACGAGGATCAGGTCCTCCTCGGCGTACCCGTCCCGCAGCCGCCCGTTGATGTGCTCGACGTTCTTGGCGTACTTCGCCGACAGCGGCGTGTATTGCGCCCAGTCCCAGCTTCGCTCCCGGAGCCTGTTCAGGTGGTCGATAACCCGTTGGACCTGCTCCCGCGATTCATCTCTCTTCGCCGCCGCCGCGGGCCGCCCCGAGAGCCCGCTCGGCGCCGGGAACTCGCCGAACAGGCTGTCCATCAGAGGACCGGGGCCGACCGTCTGAACGTCGCTGTCGGAGTCCGACCCGCCAGCGGCGCGATGCTCGATCCGCGTCACGTACCCGCCGTCGATCAGTTCCTTGAGCGCCGTTCGAATCGCCGCCTTCTTCTCGAGCGAGATCTTCTCCAGGCTCTTGGCGTCGGAGGTGAAGCCGCGCGGCAACGACTGGAGGTAGGCGAGGAGCCCCTTCGCCCGGAACGACAAGTTCGGATCCTCGAGCGCCTTCGAGTCGATGATAATCCCTCGCCCGTGTCCCCTCCCCTCGATTCGGATCATCGTCTCACCACCAGTCCTTCGTCGGAATCCTGCTGACCGCCGAGAGAGTACCGACGCGTCCGCGCCCGGCGCAACTCCGCGGGCGGTCAGGCCGCGCGGGAGCCTACCGGAGGTGGATCTCGATGACGTCGCCGTCCTCGAGGGGGTGGTCGGCCGGCACCTTTTGCCCTTCGAAACGGCCCGATCCCCAGATCCGCACATACTTCAACCGCTCGACGAAGTCGCGGTGGACGGTCTGGACCGCGTCGAGCGCGGTGCTCCCGCGCGGAAGCGTGTACGGCTCCGTCATGTCGGGCTTCCTGCCGGGCAGCTTCGTGTAGATCCGGACGACGCGCAGCGCCTTGAAGATCGCCCTTCTCAGCCCGTCCAGTCCGACACCGGTCCCGACGGACGCGCGGAGGACGGGAAGCGACATCCCCGCGGCGAGTGCATCGACGGTCTCCGCCTTCGTCAGGTCGACCTTGTTGAGGACGATCCGCGTCGGAATCTCCACGATCCACTCGTCGACCTCCCCGCCCTTCTCCGCGACGAGCCTGAGGTGCTTTTCCTCGAGGAGGACGCGCAGCTCGTCCAGCTCGTCACGGATCAGCTCCCCGTCGCTCGCGTCGACGACGACGAGCCCCAGATCGCAGCCTCGGATCAGGTTGTAGACCCACGGCTCGGTGTACTCCGGCGTGATCGGCGGCAGGTCGAGCAGCTGGATCGAGACGTCCTCGAACGCCATCATCCCGGGGATCGGCACCAGCGTCGAGAACGGGTATTCGGCGACCTCGGGCCGCGCGTTGGTCAGCGCAGTGAGGAGGCTCGACTTCCCCGTGTTCGGCGGCCCGATCAGCGCGACCTGGCCGGCCCCCTCGCGGGGCACGTGGTCGTGCCCGGACGCCTTGCCGCCGCGCTTGACCTGGGATTGGCTCTCTCTCAGCTTGGCGATGCGGCGTTTGATGTCCGCCTGCATCTTGTCGGTCCCCTTGTGCTTGGGGATCGTCGCCAGCATCTCCTCCAGAATGGCGAGCTTCTCGTCGGGCTCCTTCGCATACCGGAGACGCTTTCGGGCTTTGAGGAACTCCGGCGTCAGGTTGGCAGGCATCGTCTTATTCCCTCGGGGAGTAGGGTAAGCGGAGCCGCGATCACGCGCTACTCGTTGTGCGGAATCGCCAGCGTGCTGTTCCCGATGAACTCGCGGACGACGGCGTCGCCCGGGATCAGTCGACGATCGTCGGCCTGCTCGAGCGTGATCCCGACGACCGAGTCCAGAAGGGCGCGGATCCGGCGATGCCGGATGTACGCATCGAGGTACGACGGGTAGGAGCTCAGGTCCTTCTCGTCCGGCCAGATCCCGCCCTCCCCGTCGAAGAACGGCTTGAGCACGGGCAGGTCGAACGGCATGCCACCGTTGATGACGCAGTCGGCGAGCCCCTTCAGCGGGATGATCGAGAACATCTCCCCGGCGCGGACGTAGTGCCAGTGCAGGATCGTCGCCAGCGGCGGGTGGTCCCGATGCTTCACGTCGCGCAGGCTGCGCCGCATCAGGCGAACGTCCTCGAACCGCGTCAGGCGGCGATCGAACCGATCCCCCTGATAGAGCGGGATCATCGGGATCGGCTCGTACAGCGGGTTCATCGCCTCGATGTAGACCCGGAACATGCACGAGGGATCGACGTCCTCGGTGATCGGCGGATAGAAACCGTGGAGGCAATCGAGCAGGAGGACCTGGTCCGACTCCAGCTTCACCGGCGTCGTCCCGTCCCTCCGCCCGGTCTTGAAGTTGTAGACCGGCTTCTTGACCGTCTCCCCCTTGAGGAGCGCGCGGAGGTGCTCGTTGAGCAGCTGGATGTCGAGCGCCTCCGGCGTCTCGTAGTTCCGATCGTCGATCCAGTCCGTCGGATGCTCGATCAGCGACCAGAAGTAGTCGTCGAGGTTGAGCATCAGGAACTCCAGCCCCTCGCGACGGAGCCGCTCTGTCAGCTTGACCGTCGCCGTCGTCTTCCCCGATGAGGACGGACCGCTGATCCAGATCATGCGGATCTCGTCGCCGCCGTCCATCCGGGCGACGACGTCGCGGGCCGCGTCATCGAGCCACCCTTCGAAGCGGTCGAGCGACTCCTCGATCAGCGAACCGAGGCGGCCGCTCCGGACGATTTCGTTCAGCCCCTCCACGGTGTCGCACTCACGTTCGTGGTTCCAGGCGAGGAGCGGCTCCATCGACTCGGCCGGATACCCGTGCCCGACGAACTGCTCCTCGCCGATCGCACCCTGCCGGACCCAATGATGCCCCCAGCGGAAGCATGTATACGCATCGGCGACGGTCGTGAATCCGTTGCTCGTGAGCACATGAAGGACGACGTCCTGGATCTCCTCCACCGTCGGAGGGAAGTTCGTCACGAGGTGCTTGGGATCGGCGTTGAGGCAGACGACGACGAGATCCGAGAGCATCTCGGCGATGCCGTCGTCGGTGCCGCCGGCGGCGAAGATCCGGTCGTTGACCCCGGGTAGGTAGTCTTGGGCGAAGCCGCTCACCGAGTCGCCGGCCCGCCGGATCGCGTGAACGATTCGATCCTGGTCGAACGTGACCAACGCGTGATTCCGCTTCCGTACTTTCCCGATCCTGTTCAGAACAGCCATATCGCCGCGATTATAGCGGATTTGTCGAGCGACCGGCCGGTCCGCCGATCGTGGACCCGGCCTCCCTCCGCTACTCAGCCTTCGCGCCGACAAGAACCCGGCACTTGGGACAGCCAGCGCGACGCTCCGCGTCACGTGGACGAAGGGTCGGGTCTGTGCTCTTCATTCGGTTTGCACGCATTCCGCGTTCGCTCGGTGGGCGCTGTGACGGTCGCGCGACCTGCTGCGTCGCGAAGACGAAGTGGAGGAAAGGATCGCTATGCCTTCCCCCTTCGTGGGGGTTGTGATCCTATCCGCTACTCAGTTGGAGTCGCGACAGTCTCCTCGCGCGTCGTCAGCGCGACGCCCTCGCGTTGGAGGAGCTCGTAGATGTCCTGTGCCTGCCACTGCTTGCAGCCGTCAACTACGACGGCCAGCGGGTTATCGAGCAGCCACTCGTCGTGCAGGACCTCCAGATCGTGCAGGTACTCGAGCGTGATCTTGTTCTCCTCGTTGCGCCCCCGCTCTTCGATCCGCTCGTGGCAGACCTCGGCCGGCGTGCGCAAATAGACGATCTTGTCCGGCTCGGCGCACCAGTTGGTCTGAAGCCAGTCCCACATCCGACAGTAGATCTGCCACTCCGACTCCGACATCAGCCCGGACTGATAGCAGTTCTTCGCGAAGACGTAGCGATCGCAGTAGATCGACCGCTCGAGGACGACCGCGCGGTGGTCGATCATCACCAGGACCTCGTCCCACGTCTTCGCGCGCGTCGTGAACGCGGCGAGCTGGAACGTGAACGCCCATCGCTTCGGGTCCTCGTAAAACAGGCCGAGCAGGTTCGCCGCGAAGTCCCTCTGCCAGGCCCCGACCGGCTCCTCGATGAATCCGAACAACCCCGATTCGTGCAGCCGTCGACCCACGGTGCTCTTGCCGGCGGCGATGTTGCCTTCGAAGAGAATCATCGTGCGCTGCCCCCTCACTTTCCCCCCCTTTGCGGAAGCTTCCCGTTTCGCCCCTCGGATCCCGGCTCGGCACGAGAACCGGGATCCGCCCGATATCCGCCTCGGAATGGATTCGCCATCCGAAATATCGAGGAGACCCACCCCGACGCCCATCATACGCAGCCACGCCTTCTCAGCGAAATCCGCGTCACTTCTCGCCGATCTCACAAGGAACCATGACATGTGCGTTCCGGGAACGTCACTCCGTCGGAGAAGACAGACGTCTGCCGGCCGCTTGTCCGCGCGGCACGTTCGACACGTGCCGGTGCGAGATGGAGGTCCGAGGTCACTGCGGAATCGAATCGATCGGCCCGGGGACCACGATCCCGCGTTGATTTCGACGGACCGACCACTACAATCCCCTCAAGCCGTCAGCCCGGGGGAGGCCTCCATGCCGGAGAAACATCAGACGTCCCTCGCCTTCGAAGCGACCCTCTTCGACGTCCTGCGGACCGCCTCGCGGATCACCGTTCGCGAGCCGCGGTTCGCGTTCCACGCGCTACGGCTTCTCGGCAGGCAGCGACGCGCGGCCCGGCTCCGCGATCGTCACGAGGCCGCGGGGCTCCACGTCCCGCCGTTCGTCGTCTACAGCATCACGGATCGGTGCAACCTCGATTGCGCCGGGTGCTACGCGAAACTCCTTCACCGCTCCGACCGGCCGGAGGTTTCCGACCGCCGGCTACGAGGCATCCTCGACGAAGTCCGCGATCTCGGCGTCTCCGTAATCCTCCTCGCCGGCGGCGAGCCGCTCCTTCGCCAGAACCTGCTGGCCTTCACCGCCGGGTTCCCCGAGATCCTCTTCCTTTTGTTCACCAACGGTTCCCTCGTCGACGGGGCCGCGATCGACCGGCTTCGCGAGCAGCGGCACGTCGTCCCCGTCCTCAGCATCGAGGGAGGCGAAGCGCAGACCGACGATCGACGCGGGGGCGGTACGTACCGATACGTCATCGAGACGATGGCCCGTCTCAGGAAGCGGCGCGTCTTCTTCGGCACGTCGACGACGTTGACCCGCGAGAACTTCGACCTGGCGACGAGCGAGGCCCACCTCAAGGGCCTGATCCGGCGCGGATGCCGGCTCTTCTACTACATCAACTACGTCCCGGTGAAGCCTGGGACCGATCACCTGCAGCTCGAGCCGGTTCAGGTCCGCGAGCTCGAGGAGCGACTCGCCCGCCACCGGAGGTCGCTGCCGGCGTTGTTCATCGCCTTTCCGCACGACGAGGTCGCGCTCGGCGGATGCCTCGCCGCCGGGCGGGGGTTCCTCCACATCAACGCCTACGGCGACGTCGAGCCGTGCCCGTTCTCTCCCTATTCCGACACGAACCTCAACGAGACGTCGTTCGCGGAGGCCCTCGCCTCGCCGCTGCTGCAGAGGATCCTGGACAGCGGCGTCGTGCTCGACGAGACCGACGGGCGCTGCGCGTTGTGGAAGAGACGGAGTTGGGTTGCGCGCCTTCTGGAAGAAGGCGCGGGAGGAGAAGCTATCAACGCTTCTCCCGGTCCGATGCCTGCTGAAGGCGAGCAGGTGACGGGAAGCCCACGGTTTCCTGTGAACGGTGAAGACGCGGATATCAGGGCGAGAGAAGCGCAGAGCACTTCTCCCAAACGTGTTCTTGCCGAAGGCGAGAACACGCAAGCTACCAACGCTTCTTCTGAGCGGCTACCTGCTCGAGGGGGAGCAGCGGATGACTAGCGCCCCGCCCTCCAGCCCGTTCGCCGAGATCGACCGGCTCGTCTGCGGCGCCGGGTTCGTCCCGGAAGGGGCCGCGGCACGCGCCCGCGCCCTTCAAGCGGCCGCTCGGCGCCATACCGGGGAGACCTTTCTCTCCGCGGCGATCGTCGGCGCCCTCCTCGCGCGCCACGGCGAACGCGTCGCCCTGTTCACCGGGTTCGTCGTCCCCGACGCCTTCCCGCACGGAGAGAACGACGGCCCGCTGGGCGCGGTCGCCCTCGCCCGCGCGTTGCGGCGCGCCGGGTTCGACGTCGCAATCTACGCCGATCCGCAGACCCTCGACCACACGACCTGGCTCGCCGCCGAGATCGAGGCGGGCGTCCCCGTCGACCCAATCCCCGGCGCCCCAACGCGCGACCTCGCCGACGGGATCGACGTGGCGATCGCGATCGAGAAGCCGGGAGAGAACGCCGAGGGGTTCCTTCACGCCTGGAGCGGTGAACGGATTGAAGCCGGCTCGATCTCGATCGACGCGGTGTTCGTCGGGATGAACGCCGCCGGCAAGCTGACGGTCGCGATCGGCGATCGGGGAAACGAGATCGGGTTCGGCGCGATCCGCGACGAGGTCCTTTCGCTCGTCCCCGAAGCGCGGCGCTGCACGTGCGGTTGCGGCGGCGGGATCGCCGCGATCACCCCAGCGGCGCTCCTCCTCCCGTCGACCGTCTCCAACTGGGGGGCATACGGGCTCTGCGCCGGCCTCGCCGTCGCCACCGGCGACCGATCCCTCGCGCTCCGCCCCGAGGAGGAAGAGCGACTTCTGAACGTCGCCGCCGTCCGCGGGTGCCGCGACGGGCTCCTGAAGACCGCCGCGTTCGGCGTCGACGGGATCAGCGGTTCGACCTCGATCCGCATCGTTCACGCGCTCCGCGACATCGTCGACTCGGAACTCGGAGCCGGCTGAGGGAAGAGAGCGCCTGTGCACGGCTCCATCGAAGGAAGGAACGAGGCGCTTCGCGGGTAGCCGGCTCGGGCCAAGGGATCCTCTAACACCCGCAGAGATCGGCTTACCGCTGCTCCCTTCCGGGCCTCACGGGGTTCACCGACGTGCGCCGCAGAGGGCTCGGCCTTCAACGCCGCTTGCCCGAGGACAGACCCCCACGCCTTCCCCCTCCGGAAGCCCTTCGGCTCCACGTGAGCGGGTTGTGGATGCAGGGGACCGCTAGCCCCCCACCTAGCACAGGCGGTGGCGGAGGGGGCGGGATTTGAACCCGCGGTACCCACGAGGAGTACACCGGTTCTCCAAACCGGCGGATTCGGCCGCTCTCCAACCCCTCCGGCGAGAAGGATTCTAGGGATCGAGCGGCAACGCCGCAAGCGCCGGGCCGGGGAGGCGCCGCCCGGAACGGTGGGACCTCCAAGAGGCGAGGCCCGGGAGGGCTAAACCCGGGCCTCTGGAGGTTGGTGCGTTTCGGTGGGTGCTCTCGCTAGATCGACGACATGATGCGCCGCCTTCGTGAAGGTCCTGTCGACAACGTGTGTCAGGATTGTGTACCCGGAAAGGTCCTGCGGAACGGTGTTGTTGGGGTGCCAAGGCAACGACGGACGGTCGTCGACCCTCGAGCGGGCTCGGCACCGACGTTCGGGCCCGAGTTGCACGATCCGCCCTCCGGACATATCCTTCGGCATTTCGCGAGGCGGAGGCTGTCGCCAAGCGGCTGAGGGTGAATCGTGTGACCGGACTTCTAGCAACGGGCCTGGCGATCACGCTGGGCTACGTCCTCGGGGAGACGGTGCGAAGGGTCGGCCTTCCGCGAGTGACCGGATACATCGTCGCAGGACTGGTTCTGAACCCACACGTCACGGGGCTCGTCACGAGTTCCTTCGTCGATTCGATGGGGACGACGACCGACCTGTCGTTGGCGATCCTCACCTTCGCCATCGGCGGGACGCTCGCGATCGGACCGCTCAAGGAGCTCGGAAAGAAGATCCTCTTCGTCGCGCTCGGCGAGGCCGAGCTGGCCGCCCTGCTTGTGACCGCGGGCTGCCTCGTCACGCTCCCGTTCCTGCTGCCGCGAGGCACGAGCTTCCTGACGATGGTCGCCCCGCTCGCCGTCCTGCTCGGCGCGCTCGCCTCTCCCACCGATCCGTCGGCGACGCTCGCGGTGGTCCGCCAGTACCGGGCGAAGGGGATGGTGACCTTCAGCATCATGGCGGCCGCGGCCCTCGACGACGCGCTCGGCATCCTCAACTACAGCCTGGCCATCGTCGTCGCGTTGGTCCTGATCACGCATCACGTGGGGGGGATCAGCAGGATCTTCGAGCCGCTGATCGCCATCGGAGGCGCGCTCGCCCTCGGTGCCGCTTCCGGTCTGGTGTTCCGGTTCGTGCCGAGCTGGTTCGTCGGCGAGAGTGAGGGGCTCCAGATCGCCCTCTTGCTGGGGCTCCTGGGCATCTGCTACGGCGTCTCGGCGCTGCTTGGGCTCGACCAGCTCCTCGCCACGATGGCGATGGGGATCACGGTCGTCAACGTGGCCCGGAAGCAGGAACGGCCCCACATTTTCCATCTCCTCGAGGAATCGGTCGAGCCGATCGTGTTCATTGTCTTCTTCACGGTCAGCGGGATGCTCCTCGACGTGGAGGTGCTGCTCCAGTACCTGCCCGTCGTCCTCCTGTTCGTCGTCTTCCGGTCGGCCGGCAAGCTGGCGGGAACCTATCTGGGGGCGAGGCTCGGCCGCGCGTCGCGTGCGGTCCGTCGATACGCCGGCTGGGGACTGATCCCGCAGGGAGGGATCGTCATCGGCCTTGCGCTGCTGGTCCAACAGGAGACGGTGCTTGCGCCGATCAGCCAGATCCTCTTGAACGTCGTCATCGGGGCGACCGTCATCCACGAACTGATCGGCCCTCTCACGGCGAAGCTGGCGATCGCCAAGTCCGGCGAGACCTCGCAGCCCCAATGAGCTTCCCCGGCTGAGCGGCCGGCTCCGCTACGCCAGCAGGCGTCGCACGATCCCGCGATACAGGGCCGCGGCCGCCGACAGCTCCTCGACCGCGACGCGGTCCCGCGGGCCGTGCGCGCTCGTGACGTCGCCCGGACCGAGAGCGATCGTCTCGATCCCGTTCGCCGCGAGGTGCCCGCCGTCGGACCAGTAGGCGACGCCGACCGGTCCGGCCGGGATCGCCGCGTCGACGAGCGCCTTCACCCCGATCGACCCCGTCTCCTCATCGACCGTCCCCGCGAACAGCAGCTCTTCGCCCAGAGGGACCGAAGCTTCAGCAGCCCCCTGCCGAACGGAGTTCGGCCCCAGGGCCTTGTCGCGATGGAGCGACTCGCCCCTTTGTCCGGAGTCGTTCGGACGAAGCGAAGCTTCGTCTCCCGCGATTGCGGCCATCGCACAACACATGGCCGCGATCGCGCCCTTCATATCGCACGCCCCTCGCCCCCACAGGTCGCCGCCCTCGATCCGCGGGGAGAACGCGTCCGGCATGTCGCCGCTCGGGACCGTGTCGAGGTGCCCGTTGAGGATCAGGCTCGGGCCGCCGCCCCCGGGAATCCGGGCGATCACGTTCGCCCGGTCGCCGTCGACCGGCTGCAGCTCGGCGTCGATCCCGCGGTCCCGGAACCATCCGACGAGAAACCGACCGATCTCCGCCTCGCGGCCCGGCGCGTCCTTGTGGCTTTCGATCGAAATGAGCCTCCGGGCCAGGCTCAACACTTCATCGCGACGAAGCCCCCCTCGAGCCATCGCGGTCACTTCTTCGTCGGGGAGAGCTTCGTCATCTCGGAGGTCCGCTGCGCCGCCTCGGCGATCTCGCGCAGCTTGAACTTCTGGACCTTCCCCGACTGGGTCATCGGAAAGTCGTCGACGACCTCGACGTAGCGCGGCACCTTGAAGTTGGCGATCTCGCCGGCGCAGTAGTCGACGATCTCCTGCGGATCGACCGTCTCTCCTTCGCGCGGGATGATGAACGCGGCCGCGACCTCGCCGAAGACGTCGTCAGGGACGCCGATCACCGCGACGTTCTGCACCTTCGGATGGGTGAACAGGTACTCCTCGATCTCGGCCGGGTAGACGTTGAACCCGCCGCAGATCAACATGTCCTTCTTCCGGCCGACGATCTTGACGTACCCTTCGTGGTCCATCGTCGCCAGGTCGCCGGAGTAGAGCCATCCGTCGGCGTCGATCGTCTCGGCCGTCACGTCGGGCGCCCTGTAGTAGCCGAGCATCACGTTGTAGCCGCGGCAGGCGAGCTCGCCCATCTCGCCGACCGGGACCGGATTCCGATCGTCATCGGCGATCTTCACTTCGACCCCGTCGAGGGCGCGGCCGACCGTCTCCACGCGGCGCTCGATCGGATCGTCGAACCGGGTCATGGTGATCACCGGCGACGCCTCGGTCAGCCCGTAGGCGATCGATACGTTGCAGTGGAGCTCCTCCATCGTCCCCTTCATCACTTCGATCGGACACGGCGCGCCGGCCATGATTCCGGTCCGCAGCGTCGACACGTCGTAGGACGTTCCGTCCTCCCTCCCCTTCCGGTTCTCCTCGAGCTCGAGCACGAACATCGTCGGGACGCCGTAGAGGACGGAGACGCCGAACCGCTCGACGAGCTCGAGCGCCTCGTTCGCCTTGAAGATCTGCATCGGAACCATCGCGGCGCCCCAGGTGATCGAACCGGCGATCCCCATCACGCAGCCGAAGCAGTGGAAGAACGGCACGGCCAGGAGGAAGACGTCCTCCTCGGTCGTATGGAGAACCCCGGTGACCTGTTCGGCGTTCTTGGCGATGTTGTGGTGCGAGAGCATCGCCCCCTTCGGGGTCCCGGTCGTCCCGGAGGTGTAAAGGATGAAGACGTTGTCGCCCGGTTCGCAGAGGGCCTCCCGCTCGGCGAGCCTGCCGTCGGCGAGGTTCGCTTCCCCGAGGGCGGCGATCTCATCGAACCCACGCATCCCTTCGCCCGGTCGACCGACGATCACGACGTGCCTCAGGTTCGGGAGCTTGTCTCGGATCTCGCCGATCATCCGGAGGTAGTCGATCCCGACGAACGAGGCGACGGCGAACAGCGTCGTCGCCTCGGAGTCCTCGAGGATGTACTCGACCTCGTGCCTCTTGTACCGGGTGTTCATCGGGACGACGACCGCGCCGATCCGGGCGATCGCGAAGTAGGCCACGACCCACTCGGGCACGTTCGGCATCCAGAGCCCCACCTTGTCGCCCTTGGCGACGCCGATCTCAAGCAGGCCGCGGGCGAGCCGATCGACCCGCGCGTTCAGCTCGCCGTACGTGAGTGCCACGCCGCCCGGGTCGAGAATGGCGCTCCGGTCCGGGAATCGGTCGGTCGTGTCGCGGAGAACTTGGGACAGGGTTCTCATCGATTCACCTCATCACCGGTAGGATGTCGCACGGATTATCGGGGACGCCAAATCCCGTCGCAAACTGGCCCGGCCACGGGGGCTCCCGTACAATCCGTTCGCCCGCTCGGGGCGCTCGGCCGCGCTCCGGGATCGCGTCAGGAGAGAGGATGATCCCCGCGGTATCGTTCATCGGCCATCACGACAGCGGCAAGACGCGGCTTCTGTCGCGCCTCATCCCGCACCTCGTCGACCGCGGGTACCGCGTGGGCGCGATCAAGCACGCCCCGCACCTCACCGCGCCGGACGACGCGGGGACGGACAGCGGAAGGCTTGCGGCGGCCGGCGCCGAGCCGGTCCTCCTGCTCGGCGAGTCGGACGCCGTCCTCACGTGGAGGAGATCCCCGGAGGAGGGGCCCGAGGGGTTGATCGACCGCCTCTTCCCGGATTGCGACTTCGTCGTCATTGAAGGGCTGAAGCGCGGGCCATTTCCGAAGATCGAGGTCTTCCGGCGCGGGCGCGAGATGGCGCGCGAACCGCTCGCCGGCGAGATCGATGTGATCGCCGTGGTCACGGACGATCGGATCGCGGCTCCGGACGGAACGGCCGTCCTCTCGCCGGGCGACCTCCCCGGGATCGCCGACCTCCTCGAGTCGATCCTTCTCTAGAGGCGGCGATTGCGCCTCCATCTGGGCTGTGATACCCTCCTCGCGTGATGAACGGGCCTTCCGTGACACGGCGCGCAACCACGACGACTGACGCCGCCGCGACGCTCTACCTCGTGCCTCGAGCGGTCGACCGGCTCGGCGAAGGGCGCCGCCTGGCGGCCCCGCTTCTCGCCGGTCCGGGGTCCGAGCCCGACGCGTCGCTCGCCCTGCGCGGGGTCCATCCGGATCTGATCGAGCTGACACCGCCGGAGAAGAAGGAGCGGATCGGGATCGATCAGGTCCGCGAGGTCATCCGCCTGACCCAATTCTCGCCGGTCCAGGCGAAGCGAAAGGTCTGCCTGATCCCACGTGCCGAGACGCTCACCCCGGAAGCGGCGAACGCGCTCCTCAAGATCATGGAGGAGCCGCCGCGCGACCTCGCGTTCGTCGCCCTCGCCGAGCACCCGAGCGACCTCCTTCCGACGATCGTGTCTCGGTGTCGGACGATCCGGATCCCTCCGACCGGTCGCGACGCTGTGCTGCGTCGTCTGGCGGACGCCGGCTACGCCGAGGGGGACGCGGCATGGTTGGCCCGCGTCGTCCTCCGCGACGGCGACCTGGAGCGCCTGACCGAAGCGCCGCTCGACGTCGCGGGGGCGCGCGATGCGGCCACCACCGAGCTGCGAACCGCCGCCGCCGCCGATCTGATCGCGGACGCCCTCGGCGACGAGCCGATCCGACGGTACGAAGCGCTCCTCCTGACCGTCGCTCGGATCGGCGCCCAGGACGCCGAGTTGCTGACGGTCGGTGTGCGGACGCTCGCCGCGCAGGATCGCGACACCCTCGCGCGCTTCCTGCAAGAGCTGCTCACCGCCTGCTTCGAGCCGACCCGACCGCCGTCCGATCCGGACGCCGTTTACGCTCCGCTCCCCGAAATCCGAGATCGAATCGGACCATCCCGTCTCCGGAATCTCTGCCAAGCGATCGACGGCGCGTATCGTTCGGTCACCGTCTACGGACCGCCGGAGGCGATTCTGCTATCGTTGATGCTGACACCGGGAGATGATGCCGATGGCGAATGACCGCGTCGTGCTGGTTCGAATCCACAACCTCGATCGAGAGACCGCCTGCTTCAACGCGGGCCCGGTCCCCGTCCAGCCCAGTCAATCCTGCGTCGTCGATCACAATGGGCTTCGGCTCGGCGTGATGCTCAACGACCTCGAGGCCGGCGCCGGTTTGAGCGATCAGCTCGATCGCGTCGTCCGGATCGCCTCGCAGCAGGACGTCGACACCCATCGCTACAACCAGGCCGACGCCGAGCGGATTCTCTTCTCGACCCGCGAGGTCGTGGCTCGGCACAAGCTGCCGATGCACCTCGTCGCCGCCGAGTACACGCTCGACCGGAGACAGCTGCGGATCTATTTCACGGCGCCTCATCGCGTCGACTTCCGGGCCCTCCTGCGCGACCTCGCCGGCCGCTACGGCACGCGGATCGAGCTCCGCCAGATGGGGGCGCGGGACGAAGCGCGGATCAAGGGCGGAATCGGACGCTGCGGTCTCGAGATCTGCTGTCACCGATTCCTTCACGAGCCAAATCCGGTCCCGATGGAGATGGCTTACGATCAGGAGCTGTTCGTGTCGCCCGAGCGGATCACCGGCTGCTGCGGCCGCCTGATGTGCTGTCTCGCGTACGAGCACGAGACCTACAAAGGGGCGCTCAGTCAGGTCCCGGAGCTCGGCGCCCAGGTCGCCTGGAAGGACAAGAAGGGGAAGATCATCTCCCACAACATCTTCCGCAACACCGTGACGATCCTGACGAACGAACGCGATCGGCTCGTGGTCGACGGCGCGGAGGTCAAGGTTCTTCAGCCGGGGAAGCGCCGGAGGCGCTGAGGCGCGCTCCCTCCCGCTCCAGCTGTTCCCATTCCGCCTCCGAGATCGAAGCCTTCACGCAGGCCGCCTCGGTGGTGTACTCGACGATCCGCGCCCGCCCCGACGTTGTCAGCGGGCTGAGCTTGTGGAGGACGTCAAGCGGGAAGGTGAAGGCGACCGCTCGATCCTCGGGGAAGACGATCGATGCGATCCGCCTTCTCAGACGATCGACGTGGAGTCCCTCGAGCGCCGAGATCGCGATCCCCTCGATTCCGCTCGGCACGCCGCTCGGGCAGAGGTCGATCTTGTTCAGCACGTTCAGCGACGCCGCTCGCTCCTCCCGCCCGTGAAAGACCTCCCGCTCGAGGATCTCGAGGACCGTCCGATGGTCCTCTGCCCAGGTCGGCTTGGAGATGTCGACGACGTGAACGAGGAGATCCGCGTGCTGCGCCGCCTCGAGCGTCGCGGCGAACGCCGGGACGAGGTGATGCGGAAGGTCGCGGATGAACCCGACCGTGTCCGCGAAGAGGGCGACCCGCCCGGTGCCGATCGCGCCCCGCCGGACCACCGTATCGAGCGTCGCGAACAGCTTGTCCTCGACGAAGGCGTCCGCCCCGCACAGACGATTGAGGAGCGTCGACTTCCCGCTGTTGGTGTAGCCGACGAGCGCGATCCGAGGGACGTCGCTCTTCATCCGCTTCTTCCGCCGCACCGCCCGCTCGGCCGTCGCCTTCACGAGCCGCTTCTCGAGCGTGTGAATCCTGCGGTTGATCTTGTTCCGGTCGAGCTCGAGCTGCGTCTCCCCCGGCCCGCGCGTCCCGACGCCACCGACCGCGCGACCGCCGGCGCGCGTCAGCGCCGCCCCCCAGCCGCGGAGACGCGGGAGGAGATAGCGGAGCTGCGCGAGCTCGACCTGGAGCCTCGCCTCCTTCGTCGCCGCCCGCTGGGCGAAGATGTCGAGGATCAGCTGTGTCCGGTCGATCACCTTCCGCCCCATCGCCTCCTCGAGGTTGCGCGCCTGGGCCGGCGACAGCTCGTCGTTGAACAGGACGACGTCCGCGTCGAGCACCGCCGCCGCGGCTTTCACTTCCGCCAGTTTCCCGCGGCCGATGAACGTCGCCGGATCGGGGCGCCGGCGGTTCTGCAGGGCCGTGGCGAGCGTCGAGATCCCGGCGGTATCGGCGAGCGACTCGAGCTCGCGGAGCGTCTCCTCCTCGGCCGGACCGTCGGTGACGCCGACGAGAATCGCCCGCTCGCTTGCGTAGACGCGGGCCCGCACTCCCAGCCGATCCTCGATCAACGGCTCGCGTCCCCGGTCATTCATCGCGTCGTTCAATCCTCGCCCCCAGATGTTGCAGCTTCTCCTCGAGGCTCGAATAGCCTCGATCGATGTGTTCCAGATGGGTCAGGGTCGTGCGCCCCCGCGCCGCCAGGCCGGCGAGGGTCAACGCGGCACCGGCCCGGATGTCCGTCGCCTCGGTGGCTTGCCCCTGCAGCGACTCGACGCCGTGGATCGTCAGCGCCGCCCCGCTTCGAACGATCTTCGCCCCCATCTTGCAGAGCGCGTCGACGTAGGCGAAGCGGTCTTCGAAGACGGACTCGACGAGGCTGCTCGATCCGGTCGCCAACGCAAGGTAGGCGACGAACGGGGGATGCAGGTCGGTCGGGAACCCGGGATGCGGCGCGGTGACGACCTCGGCCGGAAGCGGCCGCGACGGGCCGTGGACCGTCACCGTCTCGACGCCGATCGTCACGTCGGCCCCGGTCGACTCGAGCGGGCCGAGAAACGGCGTCAGATGCTCGCTCCGGACTCCCGCGACGGTGACGGAGCCTCCGGTGATCGCCCCGGCCAGGAGAAAGGTCCCCGCCTCCATCCGATCCGGGATCAGCGTGTGCTCCGCGCCGCGCAGCTCCCTCCGCCCGTCGATGCGAATCGTCCGGCCGTCGATCTCGATCTTCGCCCCCATCCTCCCTAGGAGGGCCGCGAGATCCTCGACCTCCGGCTCGATCGCGCCGTTCTCGATGACCGTCTCACCGCTCGCCAGGGACGCGGCCATCAGGATCTGCTCGGTCGCGCCGACCGACGGGTACGGGAGCACGATCCGCGCGCCGGTCAAGCGATCGGCCGTGACGAGGACGACGCCGTCACGTTCCTCGACGCGCGCCCCGAGGGCGCGGAGTCCGGTGAGATGCAGGTCGACCGGACGGCGCCCGATCGCACACCCTCCGGGAAGCGGAACGGCCGCACGTCCGAACCGGGCGACGAGCGGGGCGAGCACGAGGAACGAAGCGCGCATCTGCCGGACCGAATAGGCGTCGGCCTCCGTGGACGACTCCTCGCCCACCCCGATCGAGACGTGAGCCCCGTGTCGGACGACGCGCCGTCCGAGCGCGCCGAGGGTGTAGAGGATCGTGCTGACGTCCCGAAGCTCCGGGACGCGATGCAGAACGACCGGTTCGTCGGTCAGGAGCGAAGCGACGCAGGCGGGGAGCGCCGAGTTCTTCGCCCCGTCGACACGAACCGTTCCGGAGAGTGGAACGCCGCCTTCGATGCGAAAGGACTCCATCGGCTAGGGCAGGTAGCGGAGTGGATCGATCGGGAACTCACCGTTGCGGATCTCGAAGTGGAGGTGCGGGCCGGAGGAGATGCCGGTGTTCCCGGAGAGCGCGATCTCCTGCCCCATCTCGACGTAGCGGCCGGCAGAGACGATCGCGCTCGACAGGTGACCGTACATCGTGTAGTACCCGTCCGCGTGCTCGATGATGAGGACGTTCCCGTACCCCGGCTGCTCGCCGTAGTAGTAGACCTTGCCGCTGGCCGCGGCGTGGACGATCGTCCCCTCCGGGACATCGATGTCGATCCCGTCGTGGTGCTCGCGGGTCCCGAGCACGGGATGGACGCGCGGGCCGAACGTCGACACAACCTCGCCCTCGAGCGGCCAGATGAATCGTGACGACACGCCCTTCGACAGGCGGACGACGTCGTCCCAGAACGTCGTCGTCACTCCCGGAATCAGGATCCGATCGCCGGCGTAGATCGTCGAGGACGTTGTGATCCCGTTCGCCGAGGTCAGCGTCTCAACCGGTACGGCGTACGTCAGGGAGATGTCGGTCAGCGTCTGGCCAGGCTGGATCGTATGCACGACGCCTTCCCGGGAGGCGAAGAGGACTTGACCCGGTTGGAGTTGTCCACCGCCGAACAGCCGGTTGCTGGCCAGAAGGTTCGATACGCTGACGCCGAGTTCGGAGGCGACCTCGCTGACGGTCTCGCCGTCCGAGACGGTGTGACGGAGGATCCGGTCCTCGATCGCCGGCAGCGGGGCGGTCGATCCCTCGTCGGTCGCGATCGGGAAGACGTCGAGCGGGACCTCCTCCTCCGTCGCCGCGCTCGTCCCTTCCCCCGGACCAACGATCGTCCCGTTGTCGATGATGGTCAGCGAGTCGTCGTTCCGGGAGCCGCCGGAGCGAAGGAGGATCGGCATGAGGATGGCCGCGAGGACGAACAGCACCGCGATCGCAACGCGATCCCTCCGAATCGGCTTCTTGCCCTGATAGCGGTGGCCTTGGCTAATCACTGCTCATCAACTCAAGGAACTGGTCGTTGTCCTTGGTCGCCTCCATCTTCCCCTTGATGAACTCCATCGCCGCCTGGGGATCGTTTAGCTCCGACATCATCTTACGGAGGATCCATACTCGGTTCAATTCCTTCTCCCCGAGCAGGAGCTCCTCCTTGCGCGTCGCGCTCTGTTCCACGTCGATCGCCGGGAAGATTCGCTTGTTCGCAAGGGTTCGATCGAGGATCAGCTGCATGTTTCCGGTCCCCTTGAACTCCTCGAACACGACCTGGTCGAGCTTGCTCCCCGTGTCGATCAGCGCCGTCGCGATGATCGTCAGACTCCCTCCGTTCTCGATGTTTCGCGCCGCACCGAAGAACTCCTTCGGCTTGTAGAGCGCCGAGGGATCCATCCCTCCGGACAGAAGCTTCCCGGATGCAGGGATCGACAGGTTGTACGCGCGAGCGAGCCGGGTGATCGAATCCATCAGGACGACGACGTCCTGCCCGAGCTCGACGAGCCGCTTGGCGCGATCCGTCACCAGCTCCGCGATCCGGGTGTGGTGTCGAGGCTCCTGATCGAACGTCGCCGCCACGACCTCTCCGTTCGGCACCGAACGCGTGAAATCGGTGACCTCCTCCGGCCTCTCGTCGACGAGGAGGACGAACAGCTTGACGTCGGGATAGTTCGCGTTGATCCCGTTGGCGATCTGCTTCAACAGCGTCGTTTTGCCCGCCATCGGCGGCGAGACGATCAGGCCGCGTTGTCCCTTTCCGATCGGGCAGAACAGGTCGATGATCCGCGTGGAGATCTCGTCCGGATCGTGTTCCAACCTGTACATCTCATCCGGATGGAGTGGGACCAGGTCCCTGAACTGAACGCGCCGGCGCGACTCGTCCGGATCGACGCCGTTCACGCCCTCCGCCTTCTGCAGGGCGAAGTAGCGCTCGTCGTTCTTCGGGGCACGAATCATCCCCGTGATCAGATCGCCGTCTCGAAGCGCGAAGCGCTTGATCTGCGACGGAGAGACGTAGACGTCGGTCCGCCCCGGCAGACACGAGTCATCCCGCAGGAAGCCGTACCCGTCCGGATGCAGCTCGAGGATTCCGTCCGTGAAGTGGAGTTCGTGTGCCCTGGCCAGATGGGCCATCACCACTCGGAGAAGGTCGTCCTTCCCCGATTGCCTGTTGTTCTTCAGCCCGAGCTCCTCGGAGAGCCCGAGCAGCTCGTCGATCGCTTTTTCACGTAGTTCTCGTACTTCCATCATCGAAATCACCTCAGAACTGGATGCCCCTGAAGACGATCAGCGCGGTGGCACCGAAATAGAAAACCAACAGGGCGACCGAATCGGCCCCGATCCCCAGAATCCGTCGCCGGGACCGCGCTCCCAACGACACCATCGCGACGACCGTCAGCAAGACGCTGCAGATCGCGACGACGATCTGATCGGTCTCTCCGTCCCCCAGGCTTGCGTAGATCGAGCCCTTCCGGAACGCCGCGTCGGCGAAGAAGATCGTCAGGATGTTGAACATGTTCGAACCGAGGAGGTTGCCGACGATCATGTCGTAGGCCCCTATCCGCAACGCCCCGATCGACGTGGCGAGCTCGGGCAACGACGTCACGATCGCGACGAGGATCGCCCCCATGAACGAGGCCGACAGGCCGGACGTCAGGGAGATCTCCTTGCTCGCGCGGATCAAGAAGATCCCGGAGACGACGATCACCGCGGCACAGATCGCGAACCCGACGATCGCCGCCCGTAGCGGTCCCTCCGGCTTGGCCTTCTCCCCAGGCGTCTCATTCCGTTCCGCGTGGAAGAGGAGGAAGACGCCGGCGACGTAACCGATGAGGATCAGCCAGCTGACCGGGCTGATCCCGAGGAAGGTCGCCCGCGGCGCCAGGACGATCCCGAGGACCCCGAACAGCGTCAGGAGGACGGCCACCCCCCCGCTGAGCGTGTGATAGCCGCGTACCTTCAGGAGGAAGGGGCCCCTTCCCAGGAGGAGAATATCCATCACGGCGAGGATGACGACGTTGAACAGGTTGCTGCCGAACGCGTTCCCCAGCGCGATGTTCGGAACGCCGAGGCTCGCGCCGGAAACCGTCGTCGTCAGCTCCGGGATCGAGGTCAGCGTCGCGAGGAAGAGAAGCCCGATCCATCCCTGCCCGATCCCGGTCCGTCTCCCGATCGCTTCCCCGTAGGGCGCGAGCCGGATCCCGGCGAAGACGATCCCGATCGCCGACAGAACGAACGTCAACCAATGGAAGAGCATCCGTGCATCTCACCCCTACGATGGGTTTGCCGATCCATGCCCCTCGTCCTTCCGCGGTCCCCACGATCCGGATGACAGCGGTCGCTCGTCCCACGCGATGCGAGGGCGAACCGCACGGCCCGGGTCCCGTTCGATCAGACGTACGGCCTCACGCCGACGGCCGCTAGAGCTTCTTGAAAAGCCACTTCACCATGTCCCCGTACATCTTCAGACGGTCCAGAATCCCCTTGACGAGCCCGCGCTTCTCCTCTTTCAGGATATGCGTCACGCCCTCGAGCTTCACGTACTCCTTGCGCCATCCTTCCTTCGACGCAAGCCGCGAAAGGGCCATCTCGATCCCGAAGTTCATCTCCTCGACGTTCTCCCGTGCTCTCTCCCACAACCTCCGGGGAAGGACACGCTGCCCGGAAGCATACGGGTTGATCTTCTGCGCGAAGTCGGTGTTCTTCCGGCCGTCGGAGAAGACACCCACGACCATGTCCAGCCCCTCGTCGCGGTACACCTTGACCATCCGGTCGACGTGCTCCGTGGTTAGCCCGACGAGATCCGCATCGAGGAACAGAAGTGTATCGTTCCTCGCTTCGGTCACGCCGACAGCGAGCGCCGCTGCCTTGCCCCGATTCTCGGGAAGAGTGACGACCCGGACCGGGAAGTCCTTCGCTTCCTCCGCCGTCCCGTCCTCCGACCCATCGTCGACCACGATCACCTCGTCGACGAACGAACTAGCCACGATGGGACCAAGAACAGCGCCGATTCGCCCAGCCTCGTTATATGCGGGTACCACCACGGAAACACGCATGGGAATGCTGGTTATGCAGACGAAGTTGGGTTATCGCCCCATCCCTTCACTGGTAGCATTCTATCCCCCGACGCCCGTCAAGTCAATTCCAGTACTGGGTGGCACGCTCCCGGACGGGAGCCGGTCACTCGCCCGCGGCGAACCAGTCGACGACCTCCTCGATGAGGTCGCCCTCGTCGTCGAACGTGTCCACGGGGACCGGGAACGACTCGATGAAGCGCCTGCCGTAGCTCCGCGACAGGACCCGCGGATCGGTGAGGATCACGATCCCGCGATCCTCCTTCGTCCGGATCAGACGGCCGACGCCCTGGCGGAGCCTCAGGACCGCCTGCGGGAGCGAGAGGTCGCGGAACGGATCGCGTCCCTCCCTCGCGACCCGATCGGCCAGCGCCGACAGGATCGGATCGGTCGGCACGGAAAACGGGAGACGGGTGATGACGAGGAACTCCATCTCCTCGCCGGGGAGGTCGACCCCCTCCCAGAAGCTCTCCGTGCCGAGCAGGATTCCGGCGCCCGAATGGGCGCGGAACCGATCGATCAGCTTGCTCCGTGGACCGTCGATCCCTTGGGCGTACGTCGCGATCCCCGCCGGAATCCGATCCCGGACGGCGCGGAGCATCCGGTAGGACGTGAACAGGGCGAGGCCCTTCTTCCCCAGCTTCGCGGTCAGCGTTCCGAGAAGCGACGCGAGCCCTTCGACGTACGCGTCCCCCTCGCTGTCGATCGGAGGGGAGTACGAAGGGACGGCGACCTTCATTCGATCGCGGAACGAGAACGGGCTTTCGACGACGGCGGTCCGAACCCGCAACGGTCCGTCGGTCAGCCCGACCGAGCGAGCGATGTACTCGAAGTCCCCGCCAAGGGAGAGGGTCGCCGAGGTCAGGACGACGGACTCGATCCGCGGGTAGAGGAGCCCCCGGAAGAAAGGGGCCACGTCGAGGGGGGTCGCGTGGAGAGTCGGCCCGCCGCGGTCCCGCTCGTACCAGTGAACCGCGTTCTCGTCCGGTGGGACGGCAATCGTCTTCGTCACGTCGGTCAGCCCGGAGACCCGGTCGATGTGCCCCCCCAGCTCCTTGAGCGTCTCCTCCGCCTCGAGCCTCCCGCCGAGGCGATCGAGCGCCGCCTCCAGCTGCTCCAGCACGGTCTCCGTCTCCGCGATCCGGCGCTCCGACCCCGAGAGGGAGGAGAACGCTCCGCGACGCTCCTCGGGGAGCCTTCGATCCAGGCTCCGGAAGAGCGCCGCCGACCTTCGTCGTACCGTCGCCACGTGCTCGATCGCACGACGGACGTCCGCGTCGTCGGGGGCGAGCGGGAGCCGCTGCAGCCAACCGGGCCGCCGCCCAGCCGGGGCGAGTTCGTCGGCGACGCCCGCGATGATCTGCTCGGACAGGCTCTTCGTGAACGCGGTCCGCGCCGCCGCCTCCAGGCTGTGTGCCTCGTCGACGACGAGATGGGTGTACTTGCCGAGGATCACGCCGCCGACCGCGAGATCGCCGAGGAGGAGGGAATGGTTGACCACGACGAGGTCCGCCTTCCGCGCTCGACGGCGCGCGGCGACGGAGAAGCACTCGTCGAGGAACGGACAGAAGACACCGACGCAGTGGTTCGGCGCGTCGCACAGGCGCCCCCAGAGCGCTCGAGCCTCCGGTCGGCTCAGGAAGGCTCCGTTCTCGTCGATGTCCCCCGTCTCGCTCTCGAGGAGCCAGCGGGCGAGCGGAGCGAGGAGGACCGTTCGGTCCGGCTCGAGGCCGCCGACGAACTCGCTGACGAGCGCCTGCCACCGGCGGAGGCACAGGTAGTTCTCGCGCCCCTTCAGAAGCGCCACCCTCAGATCGGGGGCGAGATGCGCCAGGAGAAACGGAAGGTCCTTCCCGTACAGCTGCTCTTG
This sequence comes from uncultured Thermotogae bacterium, assembly GCA_964530075.1. Classification (GTDB taxonomy): domain Bacteria; phylum Bipolaricaulota; class Bipolaricaulia; order UBA7950; family UBA9294; genus JANQEA01. Next base: position 28,415 of record CAZGXU010000002.1, on the reverse strand, counting down.
GAGCTGTTTCGTACGGGTCGAGACGACGACTCGGGCTGAGGAGTCGGCCCTCAGATGGAGGATCGCCGGGACCAGATACGCGAACGTCTTCCCGATCCCCGGACCGGCCTCGACCAGGAGGGCCTCTCCGTCGCGGAACACGGCCTGCACCGCCTCGGCCATCGCCAGCTGTCCCGGACGCTCCTCGTAGGCCGGCAGCGCGCCAGCGATCACGCCTCCCGATCCGAGGACCTCGGCGGAGACGGAGGCGGTGAGATCGATCTCGGGGGGCCTCGCCGCCGGCTCGACCTCCTCATCCGGCGCGACCTCCGGGCGTCGCAGAAGGAGGATCCGATCGAACAGATCCGACAGCGGTGCCGAAAGAAGTCGGGCGAGGAGGGCGACAAGCGCCCGATCGAGTCCGACCGCTTCCTCCACCATCTCCGCGAAGACGGCGCCGGCCGTCGCCGCCGGCGAGCCCTGCGCCTCCGCCAGTCCGTAGCAGGCGCCGACCGTTGCCAGCCGGTGATCAGGGAGGGTGGGCCGAAGGACGCGCGCCAGCAGACGAAGATCGATCGCACCTTCCGGGACCATGCCGTCCTCGCCGCTCGGGTAGACGGCGTGCGGAAGATCGCACCCCTCCTCGGGGCTCGGACCGACGACCGGCGCACCCTCCTCAAGGAGAAGGGCGTGGCCCCCGGCGGTGACGCGAACTCGGGAGAGCCCGAGATCTTGCCAGGGGAGATCGATCGACACTAGAGGGAGTGCCGGAGGAGGTCGATCCGCCGAATGCGCCCGACCAGTCGTCCTTCGCCGTTGACGACCGGAAGGCTCTTCACCCCTTTGCGGATGATCAGATCAGCCGCCCGCAGGTCGTCGTCCTCCTCCGTCACGCTGAGGACGTTGGGACGCATGTACTTCTCGATCGGCTCATCGGCAATCTGAGTGAGCTTGTTCGCCAGCTGATTCATGTCCGGGATGAACGATGCGCTGTGAAGCATCTCGAAGTATCCGGGGAGCGCCGCTCGGATCAGATCCTTTTCGGAGATGAACCCGATCAGCCGGTTCTCCTCATCGACGACGGGGACGTTCGGCATCTCGGCGTTGTCGAGGATGAAGATCAACTCTCGGACCGGGATGTCCTTCTCCACAGCCGTGAGGTCTCTCGTCATGATGTCGCGGACCTTCATCCTCCCACTCCTTCGAGCTTCGCCACCGTGACCTTCTCCATCTCGGCCTCGACCCGGGCGCGGTCCTCGCAGATCTTCTTCTCGCTCTCGGCGCTCGCGATCCCGGCCGCCAACCCGAAACGGAGCACCTCCTCCACCGGGGCCTCCGACGCCAGCTTATAGATGATCCCCCCGAGAAACGCGTCGTCCGCCCCGACAAGGTTCTTGAACAGCGACGTCGGCACCGTAGTCTTGATCTCCCAGACCGAGTCGGGCGTGATCGCGATGTCGCCGGTTACGTCGTGGGAGATGACGACCATCTGCGCGCCACACGCGATGACGTGTTGCCCCGCCGCGATGATCGACTCGGTCGAGGTCAGCGATGTCCCTCCGAGGAGGAGGTGCTCCCGGGTGTCCGGCTTTACGAGGTACGGACACGCATCGAGCGCCTGCGTCAGCGCGTCGCCGCCGGCGCTGATCGCGACCTTCGCCCCGCCCTCTCTCGCGATCGTCGTCAACTCGGCGTAGATCCCGGAATCGACCCCCGGCGGAAGGCTCCCGGCGAGCACGACCCACGACGCCCGCTTCGCCATTCGACGGTATCGACGCATGAATCGCTCGACCTCCGCCTCGGTGATCTTAGGGCCGCGTTCGTTGATCAGGTTCGGGCTGTGTTCGCGGCCACTCTCGAGAATGACCACGTTGATCCGCGTCTCGTCGTGCGTCCAGACGAAGTTCGTCGTCACCCCCTTCTTCTGGAGATACCGGACCACGACGTGACCGGTGTTCCCACCGACGAACCCCATCGCAACGTTGTCCATCCCGAACGCCGACAGGAACCGCGAGATATTGACGCCCTTGCCGCCGGCCGATGTCGAGCTTCGCGTCGCCCGCGTGAGGAACTCCTCCTGGGTGATCTGGCAGATCTTGAGACTGTCGACCCAGTAGACTTTGTCGACCGACGGGTTGAGCGTGACCGTTACGATCATCGTCTTCCCTCTATCCCCTGGCGGACCGGCACCGATCCGGAGAGCCCCGCGGCCGAGGCGCCTGTGATCCGAACGGTCGCCAGCTCACCGATCGTCCCTTCGCGGGCGACGACGGTCCGATGATCCTCCGCCCGGCCGACGCAGCCGCCGTCCCGGGCCGCGCCCTCGAACAGGACCTCGACCTCCCGGCCGACGAGCCGCTCGTTCTCTTCCAGCGCGATCCGGCGTTGGCGGGCGAGGACCCGCTCCAGCCGCTCGCCCTTCTCCGACTCGGAGACATCATCCTCCATTCGGGCGCTCCGAGTCAATGGCCGCGGCGAGTACTTGGCGACGAAGATCGACCCGAAGCGCACGTCCTCGACCAGGCGCATCGTCGCCTCAAAGTCCGCTTCCGTCTCGCCGGGATGCCCGACGATCAGATCCGTCGTGACGTTCAGACCGTCGATCCGCTCGCGCGCGGCGCCGACGATCGTCAGGTATCGGCCCACCGTGTAGCCGCGGTTCATCGCGGCGAGGATCCGATCGCTCCCCGACTGGGCCGGAAGGTGGAGATGGCTGCACAGGTTGGGCGTCGACGCCATGACCTCGAGGAGGTCGTCGGTCATGTCGCGCGGGTGGGACGTGGTGAACCGGACCCGCGGGATCCCCGTCTCGGCGACGCACGCGAGCAACGTCGCGAAATCGCCGAAGTCGGGCCGATCAATCCCGTAGGCGTTCACGTTCTGACCGAGGAGGAGCACCTCCGAGGCGCCGGATCCGATCGCGTCCTCGACCTCGCGCAGGATCGGTCCCGGAGCGCGGCTCCGCATCGGGCCGCGCGCGTACGGAACGACGCAGTAGGAGCAGAAGTTCGAGCACCCCTCGGCGATCGTCACCATCGCGCTCACCGGGTTCCTCCGCGCATGCGGGATCTCCTCGATCGTCGTCGGTCGACCGCACTCGACGACCCGGGCCGGGCCGTCCCTCGCGCGATCGACCAGATCGGGAAGCGACGCGTGGCCGCCGGAGCCGAAGACGAAATCGATCGCCGGGAAGCGCGTCAGCAGGGAGTCGCCGCGGACCTGTCCGAGGCACCCGCCGACCCCCAGCGTCACGTCCCGCCTCCGCTTCTCCTCGACGACCGCGCCGATCCGTCCGTAGACTTTTTCCTCCGCCTTCTGTCGGACCATGCAACCGTTGAACAGGACGACGTCGGCCGCATCGAGTCGATCGACGAGGGCGTATCCGGCGCGCGCCATCACGCCGGCGATCCCCTCCGACTGGTGAAGGTTCATCTGACATCCCCAAGTCTCGACGTACAGCCGCTTTTTCATGGTCGCCGGAGGAGGATACTCCATCCGCTGACGAGCGTCAATTGCCCTTGGGAACCGGATCCTCACGCTCCCTCCGGCGAGGTGGTCCGCGAACCGACCCGTCCGGTACACTCGTCGGGCCATGGCCCTGCGTCGCTGCGATCGCTACCTGCTGCGGGAGATGGTCGGCCCGTTCGTGCTCGCGCTCGTCGGGTTGCTGCTGTTCCTCCTTCTGAACATCGTCCTGTCGCTCACCCCGCTGATGGTCGATCGGGGGATCGGGATGCTGACCCTCCTCCGCCTCGTGATCCTCGAGCTCCCGAAGCTCTTCGTCCTCGCGGTCCCGATGGCCGCTTTATTCGCCACGTTCCTCGGTCTCGGGCGGTTGATGCACGATCGGGAGATCATGGCGTTCGAGTCGATCGGGATCTCGCTCCGACGTATGCTGATGCCGCTGATCGCCGCGGCGGCCGTGATCAGCGCGTTCGACTTCGCGATCAACAACTGGGCCGCCCCGGCCTCCGAGCGGGCGTTCCAGCGGACCTACCTCGAGATCGTCTTCCGCCAGTCGGTCCCGCGGATCACCCCGAACGCCATCTTCTCCGGGCCGGACAACCTCTTCTTCTACGTCCGCCGGTACGACGCCAACACCCGGACGCTCCACGACATCCTCATCTACGACACCGAGGGGAACCTCTTCCCGGCCGTCCCGGGGGCCGAGACGCAGATCGCCCTGATCACCGCCGAGACGGGGGAGTGGACCGAGACGACGTGGGAGCTCGAGGCCGGCCGGACCTACGGCTTCGACGCGGACGGGAAGCTCGTCTATTCGGGCGGATTCGACCGGCTCTCGATCCCGGTCGACCAGAGCGTCGAGCAGATCCTCAGTCAATCGCGCGCGCCCGACGAGATGGGGATCTCCGAGCTCCTCGTACGCGTCGAGCAGGCGTCGAAATCCGGGCAGCGCGCCGATCCGTACGTCCTCGAGATCCACCACAAGATCGCCCTCCCGCTGGCGACGATCGTCTTCGTCCTCCTCGGGGGGACGCTCTCCTTCACGTTCGGCGCGCGAGGCCGGGCCGTCGGGATCATCGCCAGCCTGCTGTTGATCAGCATCTTCACCGGCCTGCTCTGGTGGACCCAGGCCCTCGGCCAGCGCGGCGCGATGCATCCCGCCCTCGCCGCGTGGCTTCCGGATCTCCTCTTCGGAGGGCTCGGGCTCCTCCTCTTCCTGCGCGTCGATCGCCTGGCGTCGCGCGATCTCCTGAGGCGGCTGCGCCGGTTCGTCCCGTTTCTCGCCCTCCTTGGACTCCTCGCGTTCACCGTCGATGCGGACGACGTCCCGCTGTACCTCAACGCCGACGAGCTGTTCATCTCCTCGGACCGCACCGAGGTCCACGCCGAGGGGGCCGTGGAGGCGACGTTCGAAGACGTCACCCTCGCCGCCGATGCGCTCGACCTCCATCAGGCGCCGGACGGGCAGTGGCTCTTCGAGGCGACCGGGGACGTCCGCCTCGCGATCGAGGACGAACTCACGCTCTCCGGGGATCGACTCGCGGCGGTCATCGAAGTCACGGAGACCGGAACGCTGACCCGCTCCCTCGAAGCGGGTCAGTTCCGTGGGGAGAGCCCGTTCGTCAACTCGGCCGGCGAGGATCACACCCTCTACTTCCGCGGCGAGTCCGGTCGGGTCACGTTCGACGAGGCCGGCGATCCGAGCCTGATCGAGATCCGTCAGGGAGAAGTGACCACCTGCAATTGCTGCGGGCTCCCGTTCCGCTCCCAGCCGTACACCCTTCGCGCCTCTCGCTTGCAGCTCTACCCGGATCGGCTCCTCGTCGCCTACGGGCTGACCGCGCGGGTCGCCGGCGTCTCGACGTTCTGGCTCCCCGTCTACGTCCAGCCGCTCGAGGAAACGCTCGAGAGCCCGCTGTTTCCGGCGATCGGCCGGAGCGGCCTGCGGGGCTGGTTCCTCAAGTGGAACATCCCCTTCTACCTGAGCGAATCGCTCTACGGGAGCCTCCTGCTCGACTATTACAACGCGTTCCACGAGCTCGGCGCCGGATTCGTCCTCCGCTACGAAACCGCGGGACACAAGGGCTCGATCGACGCCTACTACTTCCCGGCGAAGGTCGGGGATCGGATCGTCCGCCTGTCGCTCGCCGATTCGTTCGACATCGGCGAGACGTGGCGCGGGGGCGGCGAACTCGAGTACGAACTGCAAGGCAACGACGAATCCCTCTCCTTCGCAGCGAGCGCCTCCGGACGGCTGGACGATTGGCGGATCACCGTGACGGGCGCCCGAAGCTGGGAGGACGGCGACGAGGACGACGAAGACGTGATCACCGAGCGCCTTCCCGAAGTATCGCTCGCCCGCGAGGCGATCCGGATCGGTCCGGCCTCGCTGACGCCCCGGGGAAGCATAGGCTGGGTCAGGGAATGGGAAGGCGGTACCCCGACCGGTCAGGCCTTCCGCGTGAACGGAGGCGCGTCGGTCGGGGTCGACGCGTTCGAGGCGGCCGGCTTCTCCGTCGCACCCTCGTGCAGCGTCTCCTTCACGCGATACATCGGCGATACAATCGACCTCACCCGGGGCGCGCTGACCGTCTCGATCCCCGTGACGCGGGACGGTCTGAGGCTGGACTACGACGGGTCCTTCACCACGGCGCAGAGCCCGTTCGAGTTCGATCGGATCGACGCGGAGCAGCACATCGGCTGGCAGGTCCGCCGTGCGGGTCCGCCCAGTCTCCGCATCGAGAGCGGGTTCGATCTGATCGCCGATGCGCTCGATCCCGTCTCGGTCACGCTCTCGTGGGGGAACGAGACCTCGTGGACGCTCTCCCTTTCCTACGACCTCTCCGCCGCCCTTCTCGACACGGTCGTCCTCCAAGGGAATTGGTCGACCGAGTCCTTCGGGGCCTCGTGGGAGATTCCGTACGATCCGGCCCTCGCTCGATTCGATCCGATCGACGTCGAGCTGACAGCGACGGAGAATCGAACGGACGTTCTCGTTCAAGCGACGCTGGAGGACGGGGGGCTCGGCTCGCTCTCCGGGACGGTCGAAACGCGAACGCCGGCCGGCTGGGGCGCGGCGATCAGTGCGGACTACGAGGCGGATCAGACCCCGCACGTCGCGAACCCCCGTTACCGGCTCTTTCGGGACATCGGGGATTGCATCCAGGTCGGGATCGAGCGAGCCTACGATCAGATCTGGCTGTATGCATCGATCCTCGCCTTCCCGGAAGCGATCCTCCGGTACGGCACGGAGAGCGTAAGCCTTCAGGTGGGAGAGTGAACTCGGATCCCGCGCTCCGGCGTTCGAGTGAAAGGAGGGAGCATGGATCTCGATCTTTCGGCGCTCGTCTACGTCGCGATCGCCGTCATCCTGCTTATCAAGTTCTGCACCGGCTGCTGCAGCGGCACCTGCGGATAGCTCCACGAACGCGGCGATCGATTTGTCTGTGGAGACGCTTGCCTCGCCGTTTCATTCGGAGTCACCCGGGTCCGTATCGGGTCCCCGGCAACCCGAGCGATCTCCGCCGTCCCGGCTCAGATCGCTCGATCGGCGGCTCGGAGACCCAACAGGAACGGTCGATCGCGTAGAATGCCTCATTGCACGTCTCTGTCGTTGCAACCCGCCGGATCCAGCACGTCGGAGGCGCCGGCCACACCGGGTCACCCACCCCAAGAGCGAGAGGAGGCCAGGCTGAAGAAGATGCACTTCCCGGACTTCAATCTGCGTGTGCGAAGGACGGGCGTTCGACGTCTGCGGCACGTTCGCGGACGGACAAGTCCTCGAGACCGGCGCGTGCAAGCCTGATCGGTTCTGCTCTTGGGCCTGGGCCGACGTCCAGCGCGACGTCACGATGATGCGCCTCGTCGGGGCACTGGACTGTCTCATACATCCGGGCACGCGGCTGTCGGCATGCATCGACGGAATCAAACCGGTCGTCTTCCTGTTGGAGAGGCTGCAGAATGGGAAAGGGGGGACTGAATGAAGAAGGTCCGCATCACCGTGATCAAGAAGCGATTCGACGAGGAACTGGTCGCGAAGTACATGGACCCGACCGCGGCGGAAACGTTCGGGCCGTGCAGCCACACGATCGGAGAATCGTTCGTCATCGGGCAGCCGGTGGCCTGTCCGGAAGGGATGTGCCCGTGGGCGTGGCACGACGTCGAGTCGTTCGTCCGAATCGCCGCGTTCGAGGGGGAGGTCGAGGGTCACCGGCCGGAGAACAGCTGGATCCGGAGCTGCGCGGACGCGTTCCGGCCGGTAAAGTTTCTGATCGAGCCGCTCGACGCGGCGTAGAGCCATCAAAGGAGGCCGCGATGCCGAAGGTGAAGCTGACGGTCGCTAAGCTGGCCGTCCACGAGGACCTGATCGACAAGTACATCAACAAGGAGCGCTTCCCCGATGGATTCGGCGCCTGCCCGCGCTGGGAAGTCGGGCAGGAGTTCCTCATCGAAAACTGGCCGGCCAGGCCGGACGACTTCCCCTGCGATTGGGCGTGGGCCGACATCCAGCGGGACGTCGCGATGGTGATGTTCGACGGAAACCCGCCGTGGATGGCGAAGAAGGGGATGGCGATGACGTGCTGCAGCGACGGATTCCGGCCCGTCTCCTTCCTGGTCGAGCGAATCGAGGGTTCGGAGAGGCCATGACGAACATCGCGACGCATCGGATTCGCGTCGGTCGTTTCGATTGCCTCGTCGTGAAGGACGGGAATCCCTCGGCCGATCCCCTCAGCGCGTTCATGGCCGACGCGCCGGACGCGCTCGAGGGCACAGAAATCGAGATGTGCGGCGGGCTCCTCGTCGTCGACGCGCCGGACGCGCGCGTTCTCGTCGACAGCGGGAACGGACCGCACCGTGGAGAGCGTAGATTCGCCGCGGAGCCGGCGCTCGCGGCCGAAGGGATCGCACCCGAGTCGGTCGACACGATTCTGCTCACCCACGGCGACTTCGACCACATCGGCGGGCTGGTCCGCGAGGACGGCGCGCTCGCCTATCCGAACGCCCGGTACGTGCTCCATCGCCAGCTCTGGGACTTCTGGCACGACGAGAGCGCAATCGACGAGTACCTACCGGCGATCAAGTCACTCTTGCACAAGCTCCTCGGGCCACTCCTTCCGGCCGTCGTGGCGCGCGGCACGATCCTCGACGACGAACAGGACGTACTCTCCGGCGTCCGCGCGATCCCGGCCCTTGGCCATCGCGCCGGGCACACCCTCTACCGGTTCGAATCGGAAGGCGAGACGCTCCTCCACATCGGCGACGCGGCCGTTCATCCCGTCTTCCTCGAGTACCCGGGCAAGCTGAACGTCCGCCACGACAGCGAGCCGGAGACGGCGCGCGACGCGCGGCGGATGATCTCGGCCCGCGCGGCCGCCGAGGGCGCGAGGATCGTCGGCACCCACTTCCGGTTGCCCGGGATCGGTCGGTTGACGAAGATCGCCGAGGACCGGTACCGCTGGGCGCCGGTCGCCGGCTGAGAAGGGAGGATCGCGTGTCGGAGAACGTCCATCGCTTCACCCACGGCGGCGTCGAGGGGGCGATCCTCCGGATCCTCGACGACGAGCCGCGCTCGCTGAACGGGCTCCTCCCGGACGAGTACAAGCTCCCCGAGGACCGGACGCTCCCGTTCGCGTTCACCTGCTGCTACGTCCGGCATCGCGGACGTCACGTGATGATCGACGGCGGGATCGACGGGGACGAGGTGGCGGCGCAGCTGGCGGTCCTCGACGTGGTGCCGGAGGACGTCGACCTCGTCCTGATCACGCACGTCGACCGCGACCACGTCGCCGGGCTGATCCTCCAGATCGGCGACGGCGAGCTGACCTACCCGAACGCCCGGTACGCGATCGACGCCGGGCTGTGGAAGGAACTTCAGGTGGACGAGACGTACGACGAGCTCCCGAAGCACCTCCAGCGGCTGTTCAAGGCGCTCGTCGCCCGGCTGGAGGATCGCGTGATTCTCTGCGACGGGGAGACCGAGGTCGCCGACGGGATCACGTTCGTCCCCTGTCCCGGTCACCGCCCCGGCCACGCCGCGTACGAGCTCGACGGCGATTCAGGAACCACAACCGGGCCACTCCTCCACGTCGGCGACGCGTTCATGCATCCGGTCTTCCTCGAGCATCCCGACTGGCCGGTCACCGGCGACACGTTCCCGGATCAGGCCGTCGAGAGCCGAAAAGCGCTGATCGAACGGATCGCGAAGACGAACGCGCTCGTGATCGCGACGCACTTCCCGTGGCCGGGGATCGGGCAGGTCCAGCCCAGGAACGCAGCGGCGCATTGGGCAGCCGCCGGCTAGTCCGCGCGTCGCACGGCCCGGCCGGATTCGCTACCATCCCCCCATGCGCATCGGAATCGCTCAGACCGACCCCGCGTTCAACGAGCGGGATCGGAACATCGAAGACGCCTTCGAGCTGATCGGGCAGAAGCAGGCGGATCTGTGGGTCCTGCCGGAGCTGTTCGCCACGGGGTATCAGTTCGTCTCCGCGGACGAGGCCCGCGGACTGGCCGAGCCGGTTCCGGACGGGCCGACAACGAAGGCGTTGATCAACTTCGCTTCGACATACGGCTGTCACGTCGTCGCCGGGCTCCCGGAGCGGGACGGCGATCGGGTCTACAATGCGGCCGTCCTCGTCGGCCCAAACGGGTTTCTCGCCTGCTACCGGAAGGTCCACCTCTTCTGCGCCGAGAAGGAGCACTTCGCCCCAGGGGATCGCTCGTTTCCGGTGCTCGACATCGGGGTCGCTCGGATCGGGTTGATGGTCTGCTTCGACCACCTCTTCCCCGAGTCGGCTCGAAGCCTGGCGCTGCAGGGTGCCGACGTGATCGCCCACCCGGCGAACTTGGTGCTGCCCGACCTGGCGCAGCGGACGATGGCGATCCGGGCCCTCGAGAACCGCGTCTTCACCGCGACGGCGAACCGCGTCGGTGAGGAGTCCCGAACTGCCGAGACACTCGTCTACACTGGCCGCAGCCAGATCGTCCAGCCGGACGGAGAGGTCCTCCTCCGCTTGTCGGACGATGCGGCCGAGATCGGCGTCGTCGAGATCGACATCGAGCGGGCCCGCGACAAGCGGATCACAAGCTACAACGACGTGCTCGCCGACCGCCGGCCGGACCAGTATCGACTGTGAGGATCGGATGATCGAGATCGGGACGACGAACGAGCGGACCTGGACCGTCGAGCGCGAGCACCTTGCCAGCGCGTTCGGGAGCGGGCTGGTCGACGTCCTCGCCACGCCGGTCCTCGTCGGCTTCTGCGAGGAGTGCGCGCGGACGATGGTCGACCCGCACCTCCCGCCCGGGCGGAAGACGGTCGGCACGTCGATCCGGCTCGATCACCTCGCCGCGACCCCGCCCGGGATGCGCGTGACGGTGACCGCCCGGCTGGTCGAGATCGATCGGCGCAAGCTCCGGTTCGAGATCGAGGCCCGCGACGAGGTCGAGCCCGTCGCCCGGGCGACGCACGAGCGGTTCGTCATCGACGCCGACCGGTTCGAGAAACGGGTCCGCGAGAAGGCGGAGGGCGTCCCCTCCCGGTCGCCCGAAGGCGCCCCCTGAACCCCGTTTCGAAGCGCCATCCGGGGACACCTGTCGACTTCTAGCGGATTCCGCGACCTCACCGGATACACATTCCGTCTTCACAAAGAACACACATCCCGGCGGCAGGCTCCAATTCGGCAGCAGAAATGCCGCTCTTCCGCTAAACCTCCTTGCGGATAGCCACCACACCGGCTGGGGAGGGTCGAGGGGAACCTCGGGACTCTCCAGCCGAGCCTTTTGGGGGACGTTTCGCGCTATCCGCCGCCGACAGGAGGGAGGATCGCCATCCGATCCCCGTCGCGAAGGACGGTGTCGAATCGTCGGCGGAACTGGACGTTCCCGCCGTTGACCAGCGCGTTGATGTTCCGCCGGACCTCCCCGTCCTCGTCGAACAGCCGGCTCCCGGCCGCCGGATGGCGCCGTGCGAGCTCGACCATCGCGTCGCGGACGGTCGCTCCCTCGGGGAGCTCGAGCGTTCGATAGTCGTCGCCAAGCTCCCGCTTGAACGAGAAGGCGATCTCCACCGAGATCCTCATGCCGCTCCGGTCAGCTCCTTCGAGATGCGGTTGTGAATCGGGATCAGATCGAGGATCGACTCGTCGACCAACCGCCCGCCCCGGACCCGCCATTCGCCATCGACCATCGCGAAATCGACCCGGTCGGCGGCGCAATGGACGATCGCCGCCAGCGGGTCGGCGTGCGCGCCGGCGAACGCGATGTCGTTCAGGTCGAACGCGATCAGGTCAGCCGCTTTCCCGACCTCGATCGAGCCGATCTCGTTCTCCCGGTGAAGGACGCGCGCTCCGCCGATCGTCGCCATCCGGAGCGCCTCGCGGGCGCTGAGCGCGTCGGCGCCGTACCGGACACGCTGAAGGAGCATCGCCTGGCGGACCTCGCGGATCATGTTCGACGTGTCGTTGCTCGCCGATCCGTCGACCGCCAATCCGATCTTGATCCCGGTCCCCTTCATCTCGGTCACCGGGGCGATCCCCGAGCCGAGCGTCATGTTCGAACTCGGGCAGTGGGCCATCCCGACCTTCGCCGCCGACAGCTTCGCGATGTCGGATTCATTGAGGACGACGAGGTGGGCATACCAGACGTCGTCGCGGAGCCATCCGAGTTCCTCCATCAGGTCGACCGGGCGCATCCCCGAGCGCCGGAGGCAGTAGGCCTCCTCGTCCTCGGTCTCGGCGAGGTGCGTGTGGAGGAGGACGCCGGTCTCCTCGGCGAGCGCCACCGACTCACGCATCAGGTCGGCCGTCACCGAAAACGGCGAGCACGGCGCGAGCGCGATCCGGAGCATCGCGAACGGCTCGGGATCGTGGTACCATTCGATCATCCGCCGGCAGTCGGCGAGGATCTCGGACTCGGTCTGGACGACCGAGTCGGGGGGGAGCCCTCCGTCCTTCTCCGAAAGGGACATCGAGCCGCGGCAGGGGTGGAACCGGATCCCCGCCTTCTGCGCCCCCTCGATGTCGGCGGCGAGGATGTTCCCGCCGTTCCGCGGGTAGAGATAGCAATGGTCGGTTGTCGTCGTCGCGCCGGACAGGAGGAGCTCGCTGCACGCGATCGTCGCCGCGACGCGCATCGCCTCCTCGCCGAGCCTCTTCCACCGCTCGTAGAGGAAGACGAGCCAATCGAACAGCTTCGCCTCCGACGCGCCGGGGACGTTCCGAAAGAGCGACTGGTAGAGGTGATGGTGCGTGTTGACGAGGCCGGGAAGGAGGATCTTCCCGGCGCCGCGGACGACCTCGTCGGCCTCGATCCCGGCCGCGTCCTCGCCGACGCCGACGATCCGATTCCCCTCGACGAGGACGTAGCCGCCGGCCCATTCTCGGTCGGCGGCGTCCATCGTCGCGACGAGTTCGAAGCCGGCGAACAGCGTCCTCGCGCTCATCCCGACAGGTCGATCGTGTCCGCGGTCTCGAGGAAGGCGACGAGCAGCCCGATCGTTGCCTCGAGGTCGTCGGGATGGACGCTCTCGACGACCGAGTGGACGTAGCGGGTCGGAATCGACAGCGTGATCACCGCGGCGCCCTCCTGCGCCATCTGAAGCGCCCCGGCGTCGGTCCCGCCGCGGGGGAGCACCTCCATCTGGTACGGGATGCCGTTCTCCTCGGCCAGCTTCCGCATCGCTCGCACGAGAGCGGGGTGGGAGATCGACGCACTGTCGCGGACCTTGATCGCGACGCCCTTGCCAAGCTGCGTGACGCGGTCCTTCGGCGGTACGTCCGGTGTGTCGGCGGCGATCGTCACGTCGAGCGCGATCCCGATCTGTGGATGGGTCGAGAACCCGGCGACGCGCGCGCCGCGAAGGCCGACCTCTTCCTGCGTCGTCCCGACGAAATACAGGTCGCATGCGGGCTTCTTCGCCCGTTTCAGCGCCTCGATCCCGACGTAGACCCCGGCGCGATCGTCGAGCGCCTTGCACGAGACGAGATCGCCAAACTCGATGAAGTCCTGGCGCAAGGTGACGGGGTCCCCGATTCGGACCTTCGCCTCGACCGTCTCCGGTGGCAGTCCGAGATCGACGAACAGGTCGCGAAGCTCGAGCGGTTTCTTCCGTTCCTCTTCGCGGAGGATGTGCACCGCCTTCCGCCCGATGCACCCGACCAGGTCGCCGCTCTCCGTATGCACGACCACCCGCTGCGCCACGAGGTTCACCGGATCGAACCCGCCGACCGGGTTGATCCGGAGGAACCCAGACTTCTCCTCGATGTGGCTGACGAAGAACCCGATCTCGTCCATGTGGCCGGCGATGACGACGACCGGTCCCTCGCCCTCCTTGTGGGCGATCAAGTTCCCCAACGCGTCGGTCGCAACAGAGTCGACGTGTCCTTCGAGTTCTGTCTCGACGATCCTGCGGACCTCGACTTCGTAGCCGGGGATCCCCACCGCCTCACACAGCCTCTTCAGTAGCTCCATCGGGCCTCCTTTGCGCTAAAAGAGTGTAATCGCGATCCACGGAAGTTCAATTCCTTGCCTGATTGCCGCTCGCGGAGATACCATCGGCCCATGATCCCGATTCGCGACATGATCCGCAGCCGACGGTTCCCGGTCGTCACCGTTTCGCTGATCGTGATCAACTTGCTCGTCTTCCTCTATCAGGGATACCTCGGGACGCGCGAGCCGCTATGGGCCAACTGGTCGAACGAGCGGAACGCCTGGATCCAAGCAGGACACGAGAGCCCGCCGATCTTCGATCCGTCCTACGCGTACACCACGCGACGCCTGCCCGGGCAGTCGGCCTTAACCTACGCGATCGCGCGGGACGACTGGTTCCTGATGCAGTACGCCCTCATCCCGGACGAGCTGCTCGGCGGGACGGATCTCCCGCCGACGATCCCGATCCCGATCTGGCTGACGCTCCTCACCTCGCTCTTCCTCCATGGGAGCATCCTGCACGTCCTGGGGAACATGCTCTACCTGTGGATCTTCGGCGACAACGTCGAGGACGCGATGGGGCCGGTCCGGTTCCTGCTCTTCTACCTGCTCTGCGGCACGATCGCATCGCTCACCCAGGTCGCCATCGCTCCGGGGAGCTCCGTCCCGGTCGTCGGCGCGTCCGGCGCCATCGCCGGCGTCCTCGGAGCCTACTTCATGCTCTATCCGTACGCGAAGGTGCTCACGATCATCCCGATCTTCTTCTTCCTCCGCCTGATCGCCGTGCCCGCGGTCTTCCTCCTCGGCTTCTGGTTCGTCCTCCAGGTGATCAGCGGCGCAGGAGCCCTAGGCAGTTCGGGCGGCGTGGCGTGGTTTGCGCACATGGGGGGGTTCATCGCCGGACTCCTGCTCGTCTTCCCCTTCCGACGGCGCGGCGTCCCCGTGACCCTTTGGACCTCGCTTCGACATGGACGTTTCCATCGCTGATCAGTAGGCCAGATGTCCGACTTTGTGGGCACCCGAGCCTTCACAGACGCTCGATCTGCGGGTATGATGGAACCGGCCTGCAGTTTGATCACTAAAGGAGTGATGAACCATGAAGCGGGGTGCCGTGCTCTGTTGTGCCGTCTTCTTGTCCGTTTTAATCGGCTCACTGGCGTTCGCGGGGGATCCGGTGGAGCATCGTGCGATCACGATTTCCAACGACTACGAGTTCACCGTGGAGAACGGGGTCTGTTCTGGATCGGGCGAGTTGAACGACCCTTACGTCATCGAGGACTGGGTGATCGACGCCGGCTACGACGACTACGGGATCCGAATTCATGGAACCAGCAAAGCGTTCGTCATCCGCAACGTGGCGATCAGCGGAGCGGCCAAGTCGGCCATCTACCTGAGCTACGTGAAGAACGGGCGCGTGGAGGACTGCCTCTTCGACGGGAACTGGGCCGGCGTGACGCTCAGCTTCGCGACGTTCAACCGCGTCGCCGGCTGCACCTTCTCCGACAACACCGACGGGATTCACTGCTACTTCTCTTCCCTGAACCAATTCCTGGAGAACGCCTTCGATCGGAACGATACGGCGATCTGGCTCGACGCATCGAACGAGAACGAACTGATCGGCAACTACGTCGGCGAGTCGCACATGGGGATCTACCTGAACTTCGGTTCGACGGCCAACCGCGTCCTGGACAACGCGTTCGTCGACAACCTCCATCATGCGCACACCGACGATCCGAACCTCTGGGACGACGGCGCCGCGGGCAACTACTGGGGAGGATACAAAGCGATCGACGCCGAACGGGACGGGATCTGGGATTCACCGTACCTGATCACGAGCGACGGCGATCAGGACAACTTCCCGCTGGTGACCCATCCTCTCGTCCCGACTCCGCCGCCGGCGCCCTGCGACCTCTGAATCCTCCTGCACCTTCGATGGCATGACGAGCGGGCGCGTTCCGGGCGCCCGCTCGCCTGTTTCGGGCGCTACAGCAGCGGCGCGAATCGGTTCTTGTTCCAGTACTCCTCCTTGAGCGCCTCGTCCTGGCGAAGGAGGAGGCGGTAGTGGGTGCTCTCCCACTCGGCCAGGTCGCGGAAGAAGCCGGCGACCGCCGCATCCTCGGCCGCATCGGCCTGCCGCGAATAGAACTCGTAGGCGTTCTTCTCCAGCAAGATGCCGATCGAGAGGGCCGACATCTCCAGGTGCTTCCCGCCGATCCGCCGGACGAAGTCCTCCGAGAAGATCCCGGAGGCCACCGGCTCTCGGCCCTCCGGCAGGCCGCTCGACGGGTCCCACGTCTCCCCCTCGACCAGCGCTCGATAGCCGTCTTGGAGCGCCTCGTAATGCTTCCGCTCCTCGTCGGCGAGCCGCGCGAAGGTCTCGCGGGCCCCCGGATCCTCCGACCTTTCGGCCGCCAGAGTGTAGAACGTGAACCCGTCCCTCTCGGCCTCCATCGCGTCGCGCAGGACCCGGGCCAGCTCCGTCTCTCCCATTCGTCCCTCCTTCCGGCCGCACAGGGTAGCCGAGTCCCGGGTCGATGCCAATCGTTTGACTTCGGCGGTGTGCCCCCTACACTGTGAATCGGAAAGGACGCCATGGCTTCAGACCGGCTCTTCGATCAAGTGCGGGGGGAGATTCCCTATTCCCTCCTCCACGTCCCGATTAGCGACATCCGCGAGGGACAGCGGATCGGCCAGTGCTTCCTCGTGAAGCGGAAGGCCCAGCGCTCGACGCGGACCGGGGATCCGTATCTCGAGATCCTTCTCGCCGATCGGACCGGGACGCTCTCCGCCCGTGCGTGGGCCGAGGCGACCCAGCGGTACGCGACCCAGTTCGACGAGGGCGAGTTCGTCTTCGTGGAGGGGCGATCCGAGACGTATCGCGGGAACCTCCAGCTGATCGTCGAGTCGATCCGCCGGCTGACACCGGCCGAGCAGGACTCGGGGCAGGTCCCCGGCTTCGATCCGGCGCTCCTCGTCCCGTCGACCGATCGCGACATCGATCAAATGTGGAACGATCTCCTCGCGCTGGCGCGGACCGTCGAGCCCGACGCGCTCCGCCAGCTCACCCTCGATCTCCTCGCGGAGCACGAATCACGGCTCAGGGAGTTCCCCGCCGCGGCGTCGAAGCACCATGCGTATCTGGGCGGCCTGCTGGAGCACACGCTCGAGGTCGCGCAAAGCGTATCGACGTACGCGGAACAGAACCCCGGCTTCGACCTGAACCGGGGCCTCGCCGTCGCCGGGGCGATCCTCCACGACATCGGGAAGCTTATCGAGTTCGAGAATCCGGTGGCCGTCAGCTACACCCTCAAGGGGCAGCTCCTCGGACACCTCCTCCTCGGTCGGGACATGATCCGAGAGGCCGCGGCGAAGCGGTCGTGGCCGGACCCGCGCCTGCCCGACTTGCTCGAACATATCCTTGTCTCACATCACGGCAGAACCGACTACGCTACGGCCAAACTCCCAATGACAAGGGAAGCGATCGCCGTGTACTACCTGGACAACCTCTCAGCGAAACTCAACGAGATCGCTGCCATCATCTCAAGTGATCCGAATTCCAGCGACTTCACGAACTGGGTGCAGGACTACGAGCGTCGATTCTTCAAGGGCTCTCTCGAGGACGGGTAGCCGGCGCGCGGCCGATTGAAGCGAATTCCAGCCCGCCTATAATCGGTCGCCATCCAACGGGTTTCGGAAGGAGAGTCACCATGCGAACGGACTACTGCGCGGAGTTGGCAGCGGCAGACGTCGGCCGGACGGTGACCCTGGCAGGATGGGTCAATCGCCGGCGCGATTTCGGCGGGATCACGTTTGTCGATCTGCGCGACCGATCCGGGATCGTGCAGCTCTTCTTCCCCGGCGACGTATCGGACCTCGTAGAAGCGCACGGCCTCAATCGCGAGGACGTCATCCGCGTCACCGGGACGATCGCGCGGCGCGGGAAAGAAAACGTCAATCCTGACATGGTGACCGGCGAGATCGAGGTCCACGTCGAGAGCCTCGCGATCCTCAATCGCGCGAAGACGCCTCCGTTCCTCGTCGAGGGCGATGGCTCCGACACGACGGAGGAGACGCGGCTTCGGTACCGCTACGTCGACCTGCGCCGCGAGAAGATGCAGCGCAACCTCGCGCTCCGCCATCGCGTGTTCAAGAGCATCCGAGACTACTACTCCGAACAGGGCTTCCTGGAGATCGAGACCCCGTTTCTGACCAAGTCGACGCCCGAGGGGGCACGCGACTTCCTCGTTCCGAGCCGGATGAACCCCGGGTCGTTCTACGCCCTCCCTCAGTCGCCGCAGCTATTCAAGCAGCTGTTCATGATCGGAGGGGTCGATCGGTACTTCCAGCTGGTCAAGTGTTTCCGCGACGAGGACCTCCGCGCCGATCGGCAGCTCGAGTTCACGCAGCTCGACCTCGAGATCGCCTTCCCGACGGACAAGGACGACGTCCTTCGCTTCCTGGAGAGCGCAATGGCCCGCGTCTTCCGCGAGACGCTCTCCGTCGAGTTGGAGATCCCGTTTCCCCGGCTGTCGCACGCCGAGGCGATGGCCCGCTACGGGATCGACAAGCCGGACCTCCGATACGGGATGGAGATCCACGATGTCTCGGAGCTCGTCGCTCAGTCCGGCTTCCGCGTCTTCACCGAGGCGGTCGCTGTCGGCGGGAAGGTGGCCGGGATCCTTGCCGAGGGCTGCGCCGCATACTCCCGCTCGGCACTCGACCATCTCCAGGACGTCGCCGTCTCGGCCGGCGCCCGGGGGCTCGTCTGGCTGAAGGTCGAGGAATCGATCTCCTCGCCGATCGCCAAGTTCCTGAGCGACGCCGAACTCGGAGGGATCGCCGAAGCGTTCGGCGCCGGGCGGGGCGACCTGATCCTCCTCCTCGCCGGGAAGGGGATCGAACCCCCGCTCGGCGAGCTCCGCCGCACGATCGCGCGGCAGGAGAAGCTCGCGAAGGACGAATGGAGCTTCCTCTGGGTGACCGATTTTCCGATGTTCGAGCTCGACGAGGCCGGGGAGCTAACCAGCTCGCACCATCCGTTCACGTCGCCGCACGCCGACGAGATCGACGCCCTTGAGACCGATCCGCTCTCGGTCGTCTCCAACGCCTACGATCTCGTCCTGAACGGGATCGAGCTCGGGAGCGGGAGCATCCGAATCCACGATCGGGGGCTTCAGGAGCGGATCTTCCGCCTGCTGAAGATCTCCCCAGAGGAGGCGGAGCTTCGATTCGGGTTCTTCCTCCGTGCGCTCGAATACGGGGCGCCGCCGCACGGAGGTTTTGCACTCGGAATCGACCGATTGGTGATGCTCATGGCGGGCGAGAATTCGCTCCGTGACGTCATCGCGTTTCCCAAGACGGCAACCGGACTCTGCCCTCTCACAGAGGCGCCGATGCCGGTCGCGAAAGTGCAGCTCGACGATCTCGGCATCGCCATCCGATGACCCGCGACAAGGCGCGACGCGTACTGATCCCCGTCGCCATCTGCGTCGCGCTCCTCGGTGCGCTCCTTATCCTCACGTCGAACCTCGACGACGTCGCGCTCGGCCCGGGGCGGCCCTCGTCCGAAGACGACTCGATCGCCAGATCCGGGGGATCGGACGGACGCGGTGGGCTCGCCGTGGACATGGGATTCGTCCGGCACCTTCTCTTTCTCGCCTTCACGGCTTCGCTGACGATCGTGTTCCTCGGCGCCCTGTTCACCCGATTCCTCCGGAGATGGCTCTACTTTGCCATCGGCCTGTTCGGTGCGCTCCTCGTCTTCGACCTGGTCGCGTCCAGACTTCCATCCACGACGGATCTCGGGCCGGACGAGGCGACGCGCGACCGGGTCGTCGTCGCGTCGGCCGAGCCCGAATCGGCGGGCTGGAGCCGCGTCCTCGCCGCCGCGGGACTGTCGCTCGGAACGTGTGCGGTTCTCTTTCTCGGCTCGTCCTGGGTCGCGGCGCGGTGGCGCGCCCATCGGTCGCGGCGCGCAGACTGGAAGCTCGCTTGGCAACTCGATCAGCTCGCCGTGCAGGCGACCTCCGCCGGGCGGAGCGCGGACCTTGTGTTCCGCTGCTACCGTGAAATGGTCGATCTGCTCAGCCGGGGAGAGCGGGTCGCGCACGCGGCGCTGACACCGAGGGAATTCGCCGACCGCCTGCGGAACCTCGGACTCCGCATCGAGGCGGTCGATCGTCTCACCGAGCTGTTCGAGCTGGTCCGCTACGGCCATCGAGAGAGCCGTCCGTTCGCGGAGGGTGCGGTCGCCAGTCTCGAGGAGATCCGGAGGAGCAACCGGTCCGCGGCGGCGAGCCACTAAGTATGCCGGCCGCAGGATATTGTGAGACCTTCTTCTATGCGAGTCTCTATCAGAATATGGTTATCCCACGTCTCCAGAGCCATCGAGGAGACGTTGAGCAGAGAAGTGGCTCGGACTGCGACGTCACGGTATCATCCACGGTCGATGACGAAAACGGCGCGTAATCTGTCTTTGGTGATCTTCGCGGTCGCGCTGATCGGGTTGCTGTTGATCCTCGGGCCGAACCTGCAGCGCATCGAACTGCGCCCCGGGGAGGCGAACCGCGCTCCTCCGGCCGACGTGGAAACGTACACGCCCGACCTGGGCGACAATCCGACCGGCGCGGTCGCCTACGCCATCTTTCTGCGGATCCTGTTCATCGCGGCCATCGCCTGCCTCGCGTTCAGCGTCGCCGGCTCGATCTTCAGCAAGAGGCTGCGAACCTACCTGGCGACATTCGGGATCATCTGTCTGTTGTTCATCTGGGTGTTCTTCCTTCCAGAGCTCGCGCCCGACAAGGCCGAGCCGGAGCCGCAAGCGACGGAATCGTCCGACACCGGGTTAATGGAGGCGAGCACGGGCCCGCCGGCCGAACAAGCCGCTCCGCCCGGCTGGTCGTTCGCCGCCGTCGCGAGCGGCCTTTCGATCGGCGTGGTCGTCCTCGTGGCGGTCGCCTGGGCGAAGCTCGCGCCGCGCTGGAGGCGGCGCGTCGAGGAAGGGGACCGCAGCGAGTTGGAGGAGCTCCTCGAGACCGTCGCCGCGGCGGCCGACGAGATCCAATTCGGCGGAGACCCGCGGTCGGCCGTTCTCCGCTGCTATCGGGAGATGGTGCGGATTCTGTGCAGGGGCAAGACGATCGACTACGTGCACATGACGGCGCGCGAACTGGCCGCCGCCCTCCATCGTGCCGGGTTCACCACCCGGCACGTCGATCAGCTGACCGAGATCTTCGAGCTGGTCCGCTACGGGAATCGCAGTGGGGAGCCGCTCGCCGAGCGCGCGATCGGTTGCCTCGAGGCGATCCGGGAGGCGTACGCGACATGAGGAGCAAGGCGAGGCTTCTTCGATTCGTCATCCTGGTCGGCGTCTCGGCGATTGTCGTCGCCCTCACGCTCCTTCTGCTGTACAGCGAGCCGCTCCGGCGGGCGATCGTCGAACCGCTGACGTGGGCACTCAACGACATCCGCCAATCGCTCGCCTTACTCCCTCAGGCCCTCCTCTGGGGGATCGCCCTACTGATCGGGTGCGCCGTCCTCGTGGCTTCGTGGCGTCGTCTGCTGAGCGGATCCGAACCGCGTCCGGACTACCCAAGTCGGCCTGTCGTCAAGCCGCATAACACGAACGCCATCGCGCGTCTGGCACGCGACCTCGACCGCGCGCCGAAGCGCCACGTCAGCCGGGTTCGGATCCTTCGCGAGCTGTCGATCGTCGCCGTCCGGCTGATCGCCCGAAGGGAGGGGCTTTCCCTCGAAGAGGCGCGAAGGCTCCTCACCTCGGGCCAATGGCCGGACGATCCCCTCGTCAGACGGTTCTTCGCGTCGCGCGGGGCTGGGCAAAGAGGCGTGCCGAAGCGGTCCTTCATCGAAGCCGTCGCCTACACGGTGGCGTACCTCGAACGATATCATCAGGAGGTCTAGATGCTGTTGCGCGAAGTCGGTGAGAAGGCAGACCGGATCATCCGAGAGGTATCGAAGGCGATCGTCGGCAAGGAGAACGTCCTCCACCGCGTGATGAACGGGATCCTCGCAGGGGGGCACATCCTGTTCGAGGACTACCCGGGCCTCGCCAAGACCCTGATCGCAAGGTGCTTCGCACAGGTCCTCGGCATCGAGTTCAGGCGGATCCAGTTCACCCCCGATCTCCTCCCGAGCGACATCACCGGGTCTCACATCTTCGAACGGGAGCGGAGCGAGTTCGTCCTCGCTCCAGGGCCCCTGTTCGCCAACATCGTCCTCTCCGACGAGATCAACCGCGCCACCCCGAAAACACAGTCCGCGCTTCTCGAAGCGATGCAGGAGGGGCAAGTCTCGATCGCCGGCGACACGCGGCGTCTTCCCCAGCCGTTCATCGTGATCGCGACGCAGAACCCGATCGAATACGAGGGGACCTTCCCCCTCCCCGAGGCGCAGCTCGACCGGTTCATGCTCCGCCTCGGCGTCGGATATCCGACCATGGCCGAAGAGGTCGAGATCCTGCAGCGTCGCCTCGAACGGAGGCAGGACGAGTTCGAGTTGTCGACCGTCTCCACGGCGGAGGAGCTGCTCGCGATGAGAGGCGCGGTCGAGGACGTGATCGTCGACCCGGACATCGAGCGCTACATCGTGACGATCGCCGCGAACACGCGCTCCCATCAGAGCGTCCTCGTCGGCGTCAGTCCCCGCGGTTCGCTCGCGTTGATCAAGCTCGCGCGCGCCAAGGCGGCGCTCGACGGGCGCGATTTCGTCATCCCGGACGACGTCAAGGATCTTGCCACCGACGCGCTGGCCCACCGCCTCATCCTCAGCCCCGAGCTCTGGTCGAAGCGCGTCACCGACCGGGACGTCGTCGCGAGCGTCGTCCAGTCCGTCCCCGTTCCGAAAGTGCCGTGAAGACGAGGAATTCCCTCCTCCTTCCCCTCGGGATCGGATGCGCGCTCGTCGCCGCCGGGCTCCTCCTGCTGAACGGTTCGATCGTCGCGGCGGCCGTCCCGTTGCTCCTCTTCGTCAGTGTCAGGATGCTCTCCTCGCCCCGGCCGGTGGCATCCGATCTGCGCCTCGTGCGTACCGTCGATCAGCTCCGCGCCACCGAGGGCGACAAGATCGACGTCGAACTGAGCGTGACGAACTCAGGGCCGGCCGTCGCTCTCCTCTCCGTCACCGACGACCCGCCGGCCGGCCTCACCCCGAGCGAAGGCCACGTCCAGTTCCTTGGGCGTCTCCCCGCCCAGGGGAACGAGACGATTTCGTACACCGTCCTCGCCCGGCGTGGGCTTCACGCCTTCGATGAAGTCCAGGTCCGCGTTTGGTCCCCATGGGGCCTGGCGATGCGCGAGTCGCACGTCCGACTCGACACGGACGTGAAGGTCCATCCACGGATCGAGAAGATCGATCCGATCGCGATCCACCCGCAGCGCACGCGGGCGTTCGCCGGTCCGGTCAGGGCGAACCGCGGCGGTCAGGGGCTCGACTTCTTCGGGTGCCGCGCGTACACCCCGGGAGACGACGTTCGGCGGATCAACTGGAGGGCGTACGCGCGCCAGGATTCCCTCATCGTCAACGAATACGAATTGGAGCGGATCGCGGACGTCAACATCATCCTCGACGCCCGCGCGAGGTCCCACGCCCGGCTCGACGGCGAAACGACATTCGACCACTCGGTCCGCGCGGCCGCCAGCCTAGCATCGCACTTCCTCGAACAGGGGAACAACGTCGGGCTTCTCATCTACGGCGACTACATCCGGTGGGCCTTCCCGGGGATCGGGCGTCTCCAGCAGGAGCGGATCCTCGACGAGCTCGCCGAGGCGAGGCTGGGGGACAAGGCCGTCTTCGAGGAGCTCCGCTTCATCCCCACGCGCCTCTTCCCGCCCCGATCGCAATTGGTGCTCGTCAGCCCTCTCGTCGACGAGGACGACATCGAGATCATCGCCCTCCTCGTCGATCGTGGTTACTCGGTCCTCGTCGTTTGCCCGCATTCGCTGACCCTGACGGACGAGGAACATCTCTCTGCCGACGACCGGCCCGTCGATCTGGCCGAGCGGATCCTCGGTCTGAAGATGGACCTGTTCCTCGGCAGCCTGGCGAGGATCGGGACGAGCGTCATCGACTGGAGGGTCGACGAGCCGTTCCGCGTCGCGTGCCAGCAAATCCACCACTCGCGGGTCCGGAGGTACCGCGCATGAAGATCGCGTCGCTGTTGTTCTTCGAGAGCGCCGCCGGAATCCTCGGCGCGGCGGGGTTTGTCCACGGACTCCCGGAGATCGGAATTGCCGGTCTCGTCGTCGGTGGACTGGGGCTCCTCGCCTTCGCCGTCTTCAGACCGGCGTTCGTGCACGCGATGCTGGGTTTCTACGCCGTCGTCGCAGGCGTGACCGGCCTGTTCCACTTGCCGCCGCTTCTCTGTGCCAGCGCCGTGGCCGCCGCGCTGATCGGCTGGGACGCCGGGCTGACTGCACCGCGGGTTTCGCGCGCCTCCACGGGGGTTCGACGACGCTTCGCGCTCGCCTACGCGCTCCGAGCTCTCCCCGTCGCCTTCCTCGGCGTCCTCCTCGTCGCGGCGGCGGGGAGGATCCACGTTCCGCTGACGTTCGGCACCGGGCTGGGGCTCTCGTTCGCCGCTCTCGCTCTCGCAGCGCTCTTCCTGAGGGCCCTTCGTCGCTCCGAGACCACAAGCGGCGACCCACGTCCCGATCGCAAATGAGAAGAGCGGCGGGAGGAAATCCTCCCGCCGCCCATCGAGGTAGCAACGTTGTTCTCTCGCTCGGTTCGGCTATTGCGGCATGCCGAGCTCGCCGCTGATCCGGCCGATGAAGCGCCCCTCCTCCGTATAGCCGCTGATCTCTCCTCTCAGCCCCTGCAGCGTGGACGTGTACGCCGGGTAGAGCCGATACGAGAAGGTCAGCGTTTCGCCTTCCACGAATTGGCTCCCCCAGAGGACCTCGAGCTTCTTCGTCAGGAGGTTCGGGTGCGCGACCGACCCGCCGGCATCGACGACCTCCACCTGCCACCCCGCCGGCATCGTTTCCTGAAAGCCGATCGCCGAGCAGTCTGCCGTCACGGTGATCGTGATCAACACGAGGATCGTGCCGTCGTCTTGGCTGAGAAGCTCTCGCACGGCGAACGCCGGGAGGCTGCCGACCAGGATCCCCTTCCGCCGCGTGCTCGTCCGTCCGCTCCCGTCGCTGACGGTGAGAACCACCTCGTAGTATCCGGGCGACGGGAAGGCGTAAGCCACCAGTGCGGCGTCCGTTTCGATCTCCGAGACGCCGTCGGCGTCGAAGTCCCACTTGTACTGAAATCCGTCTCCGCCGAGACAGGGCTCGCAGACCTCGAAGTTCACGATCTCCGCGGCGTTAGGGTTGTAGGCCGAAGGATCGAAGTCGGCCTCGAAGGCATGCGCGACGGCCGCAACGATCAGAATCGAAGCGATCGAGCCGGCAAGGCCGATCCACTTCCTGTTCATTCCCCCCTCCTTTTCACTCGGGCGACGACCCGCTCCGCTACGGAAGCGGGTCGTGAACCGAACTTCCAGTCAGCCAATAGGCGATCAGATCCTGCATCGTCGCCAGGGTGATCGTCATGTCGCCCGTCATGAGGACGGGCTCCCCGGACAGCCACAGCGACATGGCGTACTGGATCTGATCGAAGGCGATCGTCTCCCCGAGGTACGGATCGAGGGTTTCGGCAGTGACGTCCCAACGGGAGATCACGACGGGGACCGGCAGAACCGATGTCGCCGTCACGCGATCCTCTCCGGCGATCGCCTGCGCGATCCGCGGTGACGAGCTCCCGATCTTCCCGCTGATCGTCGCCTGAAGCGTCTCGCTCACGGTGTCCGGAGCGGTCAGCGTATAGCGAATCTCGCGGCTCGAATTGACGCCACTAGGGACGAACTTCTCCAGGAACAGCCATTCGATCGTCTGGCCGTTCTCCCGCATGGTCGCTCCGTCGCTCTCGATCGGGGTGAACGTCCACCCCACCGGGATCGTCTCGGTGACCGACATCCCATTGACCGTTGTGTTCGACCTCAGACTCAGCGTCACGTGCGCGACGCCGGACGGAACGGTCCAGTCGTCGGGGAGGCCGGTCTCGATCGTTCGCTGCGCCACGACCGTCTGGATCACCTCAAGAGCCTTTTCGACTTCTGCTCGAACGCCCTCGTTATCCACGACGGTCAGGGCAACCACGATCTCACCGACTGTGGCGAACGTATGCACCACATCGGATGACCTGGATTCTTCATCGATCGTCCCGTCACCATCGAAGTCCCACTCATATCGTTCAACCAGTCCGTCCGGATCGTAGGACGTGCTTGCATCGAGCAAGACCTTTTCACCCACTCGCGGCCGAGCGATCTCGACCAGTGTCAGTGGATCCCGAACCACAAATCCACCGATCGGTGCGGCACTCGCGACGTCGATGGTCGCCTTCGCGATCATCGAAGCCCGGCCCCAACCATCGATCACCCTCAGGCGTACCGTGTACTCCCCGCTTTCGGCATACCGGTGCTCCGGGTTCTGCTCCTCGCTCTTCGACCCATCCCCGAAGTCCCACTCCCAGGAGACAATGTCGACACCCTCCACCGGGTGGAACGCCTGATCGATGAAAGAGACGATATCCGTCGTCGACGGTGACGCCGGTTTGTAGTCGAACACCGCCACAGGGGGCGGGGGATCCGCAATGCTGATATGAACAACGGCATCCGTCGACACGCCACCGGAATCGTCAACCGCCGTCAGCCGTACCGTGTACTCCCCGCTTTCGGCATACCGGTGCTCTGGGTTCTGCTCACTCCCCATCGATCCGTCTCCGAAATCCCATTGCCACGACACGATCCTACCTTCCTCATCGGGGTCGAAGGATAGGTCGGTGAACCGGACGGTGTCCGCAGTCGTTGCGGTCTCGGGTTCGTACACAAACATCGCCACCGGGACTCGATTCGGCTCGATTGCGGAGAGCACCTGCGAAGGAACATGTACCGAACCCTCGAGGCCACGGAAATCCGTGTACGTCACGAGGGAATCGATGTCCGTGCTCCACTCCCCCTTCTGGTCGGCCTCGATCTCGACATCGATAGTGATCGCTTGACCCACCTGCAGCTCTACGATTCGCCAAGTCACTGACGTCGTACCATCTGACATCGTCTCAACATCCGAAGGGCTGGGTCTCGCTGAGACATAGCGCAGACCTTCGGAGAATCGCTTTTCCACAAGGATGTCTGATGCCGCTATATCCACGAAGAGGTGCTCGAGTATATCTGTCAGGGCGCTTTCCGAAGGACGCGGGAAGAAGAGACCGTTCGTCTCGCGCGCGAACGTCTCCATCAGATTCCGGTTGATCAACGACCCGATTCCGACGGATACGACAGTGATCCCCGATTCGGAGGCGATTTCACCTTCGACGCCCG
The DNA here is from genome assembly GCA_964530075.1 of uncultured Thermotogae bacterium. Lineage (GTDB taxonomy): Bacteria > Bipolaricaulota > Bipolaricaulia > UBA7950 > UBA9294 > JANQEA01. The sequence goes on along the minus strand of CAZGXU010000002.1, from coordinate 1,159 downwards.
GCTCGATGCCGGCGTTGCTCTGCCCGTCGGAGAGGAGGATCTCAACCAAGATCGCATCTTCGCGTCCCGCCTGCAGAAGCTCTCTGCGCCCCATCTGCATCGCCAGGCCGAGCGCCGACTTCCCGCCGACCGCCAAGTCGCCAATCGCCGTCTTCAACGCCGTTCGATCGTAGGTCAACGGAACATCGAGACGAGCTGTTGTCGCATACGAGACAAGACCGATTCTGTCCTCGACAGAGAACTGGTCGATCAAATCGAACACGAAGGCCTTCGCGGTGGCGAGATCGGCTGTCGCCGAAGTGTCTACGAGGAGCACACAATCGATTGGATAGCCGTCGGTCGGTCCCAATCCCTGAATCTGGAGCGTGAGCTTCGCTAGCGAAGGCTCTCCACCGGATCCTGCCACGAAGATCTCTTCCGGGTCAAGCTGCTGCCGGACTTCCACAGCTGCGTCGGCCAACGCAGTCCACGAGGTCAACAACATCACAACGAGGAAAAGGAGGGCGGCGAGAGGCCTCCCTCTCGCCGCGTAGCTGGTCGTTCTCATTCGTATCATCTCCCTAGACGGATGCGCTACGTGTGCAGCACGCTTCAACCGTCGCAGGTCGACGTCTCCGGATCGCACGGCCCGGCGGGCACGCTCGGAAGCGGATCACAGATGTTCGTGTTCGTCAACCAGTAGGCGATGATCTCTTTCAGCGTGTGGTAGTCGACCGTCTGATTGCACGTCCGCGGAACGACCTCGTCCTCGAGCCAGAAGGCGATCGCTCGCTGGACCTGCTGGAACGAGATCTTGTCCGACAACGTGATGTCGAGCCGGTCGTTTTCGACATCCCACCGCGAAATCGCGACGATCACCGATACGCAGTCGCTGACGTCGACCCCTGAATCTCCCGTCACCACCGTACCAAGGCACGGCAGGGCGGCATCGACCTCGCCGTACAGGTCGGTGCTGGTGGCGTAGCACGGATCGCTTGCCGCGATCTCGATCGCTTCCGTCTGCGGCACCTCGACCTGGTAGATGATCGTCTTCATCGTGCCGGCCGGGACCTTGCTCGGGAAGACCCACTCGATCTTCGACGACTTGTAGTAGAAGCCCACGTAGTCGATCGGGATGACCTTCCAGCCCGTCGGCAGCTCTTCCTTCAGTCCGACGCCG
>CAZGXU010000001.1:0-84382 GCA_964530075.1 uncultured Thermotogae bacterium | reverse complement strand
GTCTACGCGGCGGGCGGCAATCCGTACGGAGTGAGCACCGTCGCGGCTCAAGAAGGCGTCGTGGCGCCGGAGATCCTGGAGGCGATGCGCTACTTGGCCCGTCGCGTCACCTGTGTGTCACGCAATGGCTGAAGGCCGGACGGGAAGCCGAGGATTAGGACGTCGGGGACGAGCCCCGTGGCTACGCCTGTAGCGTCGCACCTTCCGCGCGACGTTCAGGGCAGCGCAGCTTGGCGGACTGGAGGGAGGCTCGATTCGTGGTAGCGGATCACCACCCACTCGTCGTCCCGCTTCTCGAAGACGAAGCTTGCGCCGGCCCGATCGACGACGTCCCGTTCGCCGGTTCTCAGCGTCGCTTCGGCCCTGTAGGTCCACGACAGCACCGCCAGATCGGGCCGGAGGACGAGGACGTCCGTCTCGAGCGTCGTCAAGGAGAACGCTGAGCAGGTCTCGAGATACATCACGTTGTTGTCGTAGTAGGTGACGAAGTCGCAGAGCGACCCGTCCGCGGCGATCATCCGGAACTCGGGCGAGCGCGAGAACGGCCCGAAGGCGCGCTTCGTATCGAGCCTCCCCTATCCGCCGATCAGCCGATCGAGCGTCTTCAGTATCTCCCCCTCGATCCTCTTCCGGTCCGCTTCCCTCACCATCCTCTTCATCGATCCTCCTTGGCGCCCCCCTCCGGCGTCGAATACGAGTCGAACAGCGAGCGGACCCGGAGCGCCTCCCTCGCTGTCGATTCGGTCCATCCCTCGGGGAGAGGGCACGCGACGGTCAGCGTGCGGCCGGCAGGCAGGTCGAAGTAGTCGTCGCTGAAGACCGTGTCCGGTGCGCCGGCCAGCTTCAGCTCGACGAAGCGGGCGAGCGATCGCGCCGTCAGGCGGATGAGGATCCGTCCCCCCTCGGCGCGGATATCGACGTTCGGCCGGGGGTCCTCCAGATCGAGATGCTTCGAGGGCACGAACGGGTGGACCGAGAGTGAGATCCGCTCGTCGCCCCGAAGGAGTTCAACGACGAGCACCGCCCTCCGCTTCGCCTCCGGCGTCAGCAGCCCGGCGAAGTCGAGCGACGCGATCGAAGTGTCGGCCAGCGAAGGGGCGACGACGGCCCGTTCACCGGACTCGATCACCTCGCCGCCGAGCGTCTCGAGGCTCCACCGGACCGAGCCGTCCCAGGGCTGAGGCGAGTCGTTCGAGACGTGGAGATCCATCACCGGCGGTCTGTCCGCCACCGAGAGCAGGACTGGTGCGTAGAACCGTTTCGCCGCGTAGTGGAGCGCCTTCCAGCGCCCAAAGAAGTCGATCGACGACCAGGAGGCAACCGGCCAGCAGTCGTTCAGTTGCCAATAGAGCGTCCCGCCGACCCGATCCATGTGGCGCCGCCAATGCTCGACGCCGTAGCGGATCCCCTCCGCCTGGAGGACGAGGCTGAGGTAGACCCAGTCGGCGAATCGCTCCGGTACCCGAAAGTGGTCGGTCGCCTGCGCGATGATCAACCCGTTGCCGTGTCGGCCGCGCTGGTGATGCTCCATCACCCGGGACGTGGGGTTCCGGTCCTCCGGGCCGGCGTAGAACTCGACCGTCTCCATCGTCGGAAAGGCCTGGAACCCGAACTCGCTCATGAACCGCGGGAACGCGCCGCGGTAGGCGGTGAAGGGCTTGCGGCCGTGCCAGACGTCCCAGAAATGGGCGTCGCCCCGACGCTCGCCGTTGACGTCGCGGAACGGCGTGCCGGACGATGGTGAGCTCGGCCAGTACGGCCGGTCCGGATCGAGGCGGGCGAGCCAGCCCGAGAGCGTCCCGTGGAAGAACCGGTCGTAGGCGTCGCGCAGCTTCCGCCAATCCGGCAGCAGGGCCCGCTCGGCGGCCAGCTCTTCCAGGACCGCAAGGGCCGGCATCTCCCGAACGAGCTCTTGCAGCTCTCCCTCCCGATCGTGGACCGCCCAGCCGCGGCTCTCCCAGAACCACTCCATCTCGTTGTTCCCGCACCAGAGCACGAGGCTCGCCCGGTGCCGCAGCCGTCGGACGTTCTCTTCGACCTCGATTCGGACGTTCTCGCGGAAGTCCTCGTCGTCGAGCGGGTAGGTGCTGCACGAGAAGACGAAGTCCTGCCAGACGAGGATGCCGTACCGGTCGCACAGGTCGTAGAATCGGTCGTCCTCATAGAGGCCTCCCCCCCAGACCCGAAGCATGTTCTGATGCGACGCCGCGGCGCTCGCGACCAGGCGCTCCAGGCGCTCGTCGCTCACGCGCGTCACGAAGGCATCGGCCGGAATCCAGTTCGATCCCTTGGCGAAGATCGGTGTCCCGTTGACGACGAACCGGAACGAGCGGCCCCACGCGTCGTCCCCCCGTCGCAGCTCGACGGTCCGCAGGCCGATCCTGTCTTCGCGCTCGTCCAGCGTTTCCCCCCCGGCTCGCAATGCGACGGAGACGCCGTAGAGGGGCTGCTCCCCGTAGCCGTTCGGCCACCAGAGCCGGGGATCCTCGACGCGGACTTCCGGCGCGGCCTCTCCGTCGACGACCCGCGATTCAGCCTCCTGCGCCGTGCGCCCGTCCGGGGGCGCGACTGTCAGCTCGACATCGAGTCCTCCGCCGTCCCACGCCTCGACCCGCACGTCGGCGCGGACGATGACCCCTCCACCGGGGTGGTGGACCTGCCGCAGGTGGACATCCTCCAGGCGCGCGATCGATCTCCCCTCCAATCGGACGTCCTTCCAGATCCCGACGGACGGCAGCCTCGGCCCCCAGTCCCACCCGAACTGACAGGGCGCCTTGCGGATGTGCGGTGCGCCGGCGAGTCCCTGACGGACGCCGTTCAACCGGCGCCGCCTCTGCTCCCCGGCGGCATACGACGCCGGACCCGAGAAGAGGACGACGAGCTCGTTCTCGCCGTCCCGGAGAAAGCGTCCGACCTCCCATCGCCAACGGCGGAACTGGTTGTTCACCCTCCCCAGGATCTCTCCGTTCAACCGGACCTCGGCGATCGTGTCGAGGCCGTCGGCGACCAGGCAGATCCGTTCCTCGGCGAGAAGCTCGGCCGCCGGGACGAACGCACAGCGGTATTCCCAGTCGACCTCCGCGATCCACATCGCCGCCCGCTCGTTGTCGGAGACGAACGGATCGGGGATCTTCCCCAGGGTCAAGAGATCGGTATGGGCGCCGCCGGGAACGGTCGCGGGCATCCACTCACGGGTCCCGGCTCTCCTGAAGGTCCATGGCCCGGTGAGCGGCTGGGTGTACACGGTCGATCTACAGCGAGTTCTCGCGCGTGAACGCCACGACCTCGTCGAGGCGGCAGAAGGCCAAACACGTCACGGTGTCGGCGGCGCCGTAGTAGAGGGCGATCCGCCCGGTGGCGGCATCGGTCAGCGCGGCGGAGGGGAAGATCACGTTCGGGACGTCTCCGACCCGCTCGTAGAGCTCCTTCGGATGCAGCAGGTACGGCTCCGTCCGGGCGATCACCCTCCGCGGCTCGTCGAGATCGAGGAGGGCGGCTCCCATCGAGTAGACGAACCCGTTGCACGAGGTCAGGACCCCGTGATAGAAGACCAGCCAGCCCTCGCTGGTCTCGATCGGGATCGGGCCGGCCCCGACCTTCGTCGCCTGCCAGCCGGCGGCGGGCCGCATCACGAGGCGGTGTCTCCCCCAATGGATCATGTCCGGGCTCTCGGAGTAGTAGATCTCCCCGAAGGGCGTGTGGCCGCGATCGCTCGGGCGGCTGAGCATGGCGAACATCCCGCCGATCCTCCGCGGGAAGAGGACGCCGTTCCGGTTGAACGGGAGGAACGCGTTCTCCATCTGGTAGTACGTCTCGAAGTCGTGGGTGGTTGCGACCCCGATGGTCGGCCATCCCGCGAAGCTGTTACACCACGTGAGGTAGTACCGATCCTCGATGAAGCAGACGCGCGGGTCGTAGCCGTACCCCCACTCCGTCGGTTCGACCCCTTCGGCCGGCACGAACCGGATCCGTTCGTGCTCGATCTCCCAGTCCACACCGTCCGCGCTCCGGCCGGAGTGAAGCTGCATCATCCGGCGCCTGTCGTCGCAGCGGAAGACGCCGCGAAACCCGTCCCCGTAAGCGACCACGGCCGAGTTGAAGATGCTGTTCGACGAGGGGATCAGATCGCTCGGGATGATCGGGTTCTTCGAGTACCGCCAGACGATGTCGTCGCACCCGTCGGAACGATCCTCCCACGGGATGCCCGGCAACTCGGTGCCGAGGAGCCTCGCGCTCGCCATGTCTATCCCTCCTTGCCGGCACTCGCGCAGGCGACGAAGTGCCTCGGTTCGACCTCGACCAATGGGGGCCGCTGATCCCTGCAGCGCTCGTCGCGCCTCGCCTTCGGGCAGCGCTCGAAGTAGACGCAGCCGGTCGATGGCTCCTCCTGTTTCGCACGCAGCTCGATCTCCACGTCCTCCCACTTCTGATCGAGGCGCGGGACGGAGGCCATGAGCATCTGCGTGTACGGATGGATCGGACGGTCGTAGATCTTCTCCGTCTGTCCCCTTTCGACGACGCAGCCGCGGTAGAGGATCGCGGCCTCCTCGCTGATGTAGTAGCCGAGCGAGAGGTCGTGCGTGATGAACAGGACCGCGAGCCCCCGCCCCTTCAGGCCGGCGAGCAGGTTGAGGACGTCGATCCGCGTCGACGCGTCGAGCATGCTGATGATCTCGTCGGCGACGAGAAAACGGATATCGAGGAGCAGGGCCCGGGCGATCAGGAAGCGCTGCAGCTGCCCCCCGCTCAATTGGTGCGGGTACTTGTCCATGACGTGCCGCGGGTTCAACCCGACCGCCTCGAGGGAGGATCGTACCTTCTCGTCCCACTCGCGATCGTTGACGCCGGGATAGAAGTGGTCTCGGACAATCTCGAAGACCCGATCGGCCTTGAAGATCGGGTTGTACGAGCTGAACGGGTCCTGAAAGACGCCTTGGACCTCGCGATAGTACGTCTTCATCGCGTTGCCCCTGAGCGTCGAGATGTCCCGTCCGTCGAACAGGATCCTCCCGCCGGTGATCGTGACCAGTCGAAGGATCATCTTCCCGATCGTGCTCTTCCCGCTCCCGCTCTCGCCGATCAACGAGACGACCTCGCCGTCGCTCACCTCGAAACTGACCTCGCTGACCGCTTGGAGCTGTTTCCCGCCGAAGGTCCCGACCCGGTACGTCTTCGATACGCCGTCGAGCTTAAGCATTCGGCTCGGTCTCCTTCCAGCAGGCGACGAAGTGGCCCGGCTCGATCTCGAGGAACGGCGGCACCTCGCGGCACGCCTCGAATGCGACCGGACATCGCTCCCTGAAGCGGCACCCTTCCGGCGGATCCAGCAGCAGCGGTGGCTTCCCTGGTATCCCCTTCAACCGCGTCTCGTCGTGCTTCACCCCGACCTTCGGCAGGGACGTGATCAACAGCTTCGTGTACGGGTGCCTCGGCGAATGGATGATCGTCTCGGTCGGCCCCTTCTCCGCCAGTTGTCCGGCGTACATGATCAGGATGCTGTCGGCGATCTGGTAGAGAATCGACATGTCATGCGTGATCACAATCACGCTCCTCACGATCTCCCGGTCCCTGAAGCCGACGAGCATCTTCACCACGGCCTTCTGCGTCGAGACGTCGAGCGCCGACGTGATCTCGTCCGCGAGGAGGAGGGACGGGTCCATCAGCGTGGAGAGGACCATCACCATTCGCTGTTTCATCCCGCCCGACAGCTCGATCGGGTACATCTTCAGAACATTGTGGCTCAGCTCGACCAGATCGAGCCGCCTCTCCAACTCCGGCAGCGCGCGCTTCGCGTCGATCCTGCGCGACCGGAGAAGCTCCATCGCCATCCTGCCGATCTTCCGCGTCGGGTTCATCGCGTTCATCGCGTACTGCGGGATGACGGAGATCTCCTTGAACCGATATCGATTCATCGCCTCGACATCACAGATCGGCAGCTCCCGACCGTCGAGCAGGACGCGCCCGGCGACGTGTCGCATCGGAGGGACCAAGAGGATCAGGCTGTTCGCGAGCGTCGTCTTCCCGCAACCGGACTCGCCGGCCAGACCCATGATCTCACCGTCCGCCAGGGAGAACGTCGCGCACTCCAACGCGCGCACGTCTCCGCGCAGCGTCTGGTAGTAGACGGTCAGGTCTTCGACACGCAGGCTCACGTCCTCACGTCTCCCTCAGCTTCGGGTTGAAGACTTCATCGAGGCCGACGTTCATAATGTACAACGCGCCCACGATCGCCGCGATCGCCGCGCCCGGCGGGACGAACCACCACCAGATGCCGAGCGGGAGGGCTCCCCAGAGGACCGCGTACTGCATCATCAGGCCGAGCGACATCCCCGTCGTCGGACCGAGTCCGATGAAATCGAGCGTCGCGGCGATCAGGATCGCTCCACCGAACTGAAGGATGAACGCCATCACCAGGTAGGACATCATGTTCGGGGCGATCTCGGTGAAGATGATCCGGAGCGGCCTCATCCCGCTCATCCTCGCCAGGTCGACGAACTCGCGCGAACGGAGGGACAGCGTCTGGGATCGGATGGCCCTCGCCGCCCAGGGCCACGCGGTGAATCCGATGAAGACGCTCTCGGTGACGATCCCGCGGACCTTCAGGTACGCCGCGATGATCAGAAGCAGCGCGAACGTTGGGATCACGAGGACGATGTTGGTCAGCACGTTCAGCCCCTCGTCGACCATCCCCCCGCGATACCCGGCGATGAACCCGACGAGCATCCCGATGAGCGTGGCCAGGCCTCCCCCGACGGCGCCGACGACGAACGTCGCCCGCAGGCCGACGACGAACTGCGTGAAGACGTCCTGCCCGAACGTCGTCGTCCCGAACCAGAACTCGGACGACGGGGGCGCCGCCAGCGGGCCGACGTACGCCCGTGGTGAGTACTCCGTCAGCAGCGGGCCGACGGAGGCCAGGACGACGAAGAGGAGGACGACGAGGGCTCCGATCTTCAGCTTGTTGTTGCGCAGGGCAAAATACAGGAACTCGTTTCGTTTCTTCCGATCGGCGTCCTTTGCCATCGCTACTCCCCCACCATTCCCCTCCGCGTCCTCGGATCGACGATGACGTAGGCGATATCGATCAGGAAGTTGGCCACCAAGACGCCGATGATGATGAACAGGAAGCATCCCTGGACGAGGAAGTAGTCCTGGTTCTGGATCGCCGCGAGGATGAGGTAGCCGATTCCCGGATAGGAGAAGACGACCTCCGTCACGAGCGCGCCGGCGACAATCACGCCCAGCTGCAGCGCCAGCCCGGTGAGCTGGGGGAGGATCGCGTTGCGAAACGCGTACTTCCTGACGAGCTTCCTCGGTGCCCCGAGCGCCTCGAGGTAGTGCGAGTAGTCCGCCTCGAGCTCGTAGATGATCATGTTCCGCATCCCGATCGCCCAACCGCCGAAGAAGATCAGGAAGAGCGAGGCGAACGGGAGGAGCCAGTGCTGCAGCACGCTGCCGACGAACGTCCAGGACAGATGAGGCCCCATCGTATAGCTGTACGCCCCGGCGATCGGAAACCACCTCAGGACGATTCCGAACACCCAGGCGAGCAGAATCCCGAGCCACATGTACGGGGTCGCCGTCAGGATATATCCGATCGGCAGCACGGTGTTGTCGAGCCGTCGGGTCCGGGCGGCGAAGGCACCGAACTTGTTCCCCGCAAACCAGCTGAGCAGGATCGCCGGAAGGAGGAGAAAGAGATCATAGGGCACGGCATCCATGATGACCCTGATCACCGGCGTCGGGAACAGGTACGTGCTGATCCCGAGGTCCCCGTGAAAGAGGGCGTTCCAGAAGTTGAGGTACTGCTGCCAGACGGGAAGATCCAATTGGAAGGCGTGCGTGTAGTAGGTGTACAGAACCTCCGCAGCGTTCGCGTTCAACGCCGCCCTCGACAGCATGTTCTGAATCGGATCCCCGGGCATCAGGCGCGGGATCAGCCAGTCGATGGTCACCGCCAGGAAGAAGGTGACCAGGTAGATCAGCAGCTTTCTCCCGAAGTAGCGTCTCACGCGGGCTCCTGCCTACTGGACGGGGATAGGAAACCGCCCCTCCCGCAAGTCTACCAGAAGGGGCGGTGAGAAACTCGGTCTACTCCGCCGGCTCCAGCTGGCAGAGCGTCATCAGGCCGCCCAGCTGCCAGTATCCGGACCACGTGGTCGGAAGGCGGCTGGGGGTGTTCGAGCCATCGACCGGCCAGTTCGTCCAGACCGCGTCGCTGTACTGCGCCCAGAGCCCGTTGTACCAGAGCGGGATCATCGGGACTTCCGTCATCATGATCGTCTGAATCTGTGAGCAGACGGCCTTCATGCCCGCCACATCGCTCGACTGGACCTCGGCGAGCTGATCGACCAGATCGAACACCGTCTGGTTGTCGTACCGGCCGAAGTTGCCGCTTTGCATTTGGTCCTGGATCGGATGTCTGAACAGGAGGTTGTACAGGGTCCAGGGGGTGTTGCTCATCGCGGCCCAGTTGTTCAGCGTCATGTCGAAGGTGCCCGTCTGGAGCGCCGTGTTCCAGGCGCCGTAGTCCGGGGTCACGTCCTCGACGTTGATCCCCGCGGCTTTGCAGCTATCGGAGATGACGCTGATCGCCTCCATCCAGTCCGTCCAGCCGAACGGGCAGGTGACCTCCAGCGCGATCTTGGAACCGTCGGGTGCCTCGACAAGTCCGTCGCCGTCGAGATCGATGTATCCGGCGTCGGCGAGGATCGCCGCGGCCTCCGCTGGATCGTAGGTCCAGCCCAAATTCGCCACCACGTCCTCGTCATCGTACTTCGACAGGGACGGAAGAAGGCCCGTCGGGCTGGCGGCCTTGACCAGGTTCGCATACGCGACGTTCACGATGTCACCGACGTTGATGGCGTAGGCAATGGCCTTCCTGAACGCCGCATCGTCCATCGGCTTCTTGGTCGTGTTGAGGAACAAGACGGCCGTGTTGGCGGAGAGCATGTACGGAGCTCCGTCGAAGTACGTCGTGACGTACCCCTTGTCCGCCAGCTCCGCAACACCAGGGAGGAAGTTGTTGCTCAGATCGACCTCGCCCATCAGCACGGAGCCGAGAGCGACGTTGTTGCTGGAGAAGCGTATGTCGACGATCCGCTTCGGTGCAGGCATCAGGCCGAGCTCGTCGATCGCCCACCAGTTCTCGTTTCTCACCCAAATGTTCCTGTCCGAGCTGTGAGACTCGTACAGGTACGCCCCCGAGCCGATAGGATTCTCGTTGGCCCCGATGGTGATCTCCTCTTCCGTCCTCCCCTCCCACAGATGCTTGGGGACGATCGGGATGTTGTAGAGGTTGTTGTCGAATTCCTGGTAGAGGGGGTCCGTGAAGTTGAATTGCACGATGTAGTCGCCGATGTTGACCACGTTGTCCAGGTATGCCCACATCGGGCTGAACCAGATCGCGGGGTAATCCTTGCCCAGCTCGAAGGTGAACACGACATCGGCGGCCGTGAGCGGCGTACCGTCGCTCCACGTGAGGCCTCGCCTGAGCGTCAGCTCGTAGACATTGTCGGCGATCCATTCCCCGCTCTCCGCAAGCCACGGGATCAGCTCGTCGGTCAGCGGATCGTAGTTGAACAGCGTCTCATAGCAGAGCCCGAGCGTTCCCGTCGTGTTGGCAAGGTTTCCCGGTTGGAACGGATTCCAGGTCGACGGCGGGCCCCACGCCGCTCCGCTGACGTAGAGGGTTTCGCTCCGCTCGAAGACCTGCCCGACAGCCAGCGCGCCGATCACTCCGACAGACAACAACATCAACACCAGGATGCTGATAGCGCTCCTACTCCTCGACCACATATAGCCTCCCTTTGCTCCTTCCCTTATGTCGCTCGCCTTCTGCCGCCGTTCTCTCTCTGTCCGCATCACCCCCGAGACGAGATTCCGATCATCTAGTGGAGACGTTCGCAGGGACGCTCACTGGTCGCCGAGATCGTGGGACCCGCGAGAGCCGATTTTCCTCTTGGAATGGCAAGACGACCTACCGTTGGATGGGGAACTGCGGGTTGGGCTACCGGAGCTATAACTGTGGCGGATTCAGGTGTTCGGTCCAATGTGGCCTCCCTGGAAGCGCTTCCAACCATAGCACGAAACAGCCCGGCTGTCAAGGAACAAGTTATATCTATTCTGAACGGCATTTTCGCGTTCAGAAGCCGTAGAACGTCAGAAGGATCCGCTCGATCCAACGTCTCCTTTTGTCTTCCTCTCCTTGTCTGTCATCACGTAATCCAGTATTTTAGGGACATTTGGTTATTTCAAGCATTCTGGCACCGCTCCCATAGCGCCCCGAATCCCTCCTCGCCATGCCCCTCGCATTCGGCCGCCGTCCGATGGGGGAACGCGACTGACGGGGCGGACGCCTGCACGTTCGGAAGAGGGGCGCCGCGTCGACGGACGGAAAGGACGAGATCGAGGGATTGACAGGCACGGCTTCTCATGGTAGGCTTGAGAGCGCTTCCACGGAGGTACCCATGCCACGGACGCTCGATGAAGTCGCAAAACACGCGGGTGTTTCACGCTCCACCGTCTCCCGCGTCATCAACAATCACCCGAACGTGAGCGCGACGACCCGCGCCCGCGTCGAGGCCGCGATCGAGAAGTACGGCTATCGCCCGCACGCCGTCGCGCGGAGTCTGGCGACCAACCGGACGAACATCGTCGGGATGGTCGTCCCCGAGTCGGTCACGAAGCTGTTCACCGACCCGTATTTCCCGCTGATGCTCCGAGGCGCGACGGAGGCGTGCAACCGGCGTGAGTATCACTTGATCCTCTCCCTATTCACCGCATCGGTCGAATCGAGCGTGATGCACGATCGCGTGGCTCGAAGCGGTTACCTCGATGGAGTGATCGCGGCCAACGCCTCTTTGGACGACAAGTTGATCCCCAGCCTCTTCGAGGAAGGGATCCCGTTCGTCAACATCGGGCGGCATCCGGACGATCGGGTGAACTACGTCGATGTCGACAACACCGGGGGGGCCCGCATGGCGACCGAGCATCTGATCCGACTGGGGCACACGCGGATCGGGATGATCAGCGGACCGCTCGACATGACGCCCGCGCAGGACCGCCTCGACGGATTCCGGGACGTGATGAGCACGCACCGCTTGCCTGTCTCTGACGGACTGGTGACCGAGGGAGACTTCACAGAGGCAGGCGGGCGGGCGGCTATGATGAGGCTCCTGCCCGAGGAGCCGACGGCCGTCTTCGCGGCGAGCGACTCGATGGCGATCGGTGCGATCAAGGCGATCCGGACGGTGGGCCTTCGCGTCCCCGAGGACGTCGCCGTCGTCGGCTTCGACGACGTTCCCTCCGCGTTGACGATCGATCCGGAACTGACGACCGTACGGCAACCGATCGAGCGGATCGGCCAGCTTGCGGTCGAAACGCTGATCAGCCTGATCGACGGAGAGGCGGCCGGGGGGAGGCCGTCGACGCAGCGGTTCGTTCTCCCGACCGAGCTGGTCGTTCGCGGATCCTGCGGGTCGCGGTAATCTTACCCATGCTCAGACCGACGAGCCAAGACGCGTCCGCCCGCTGCGCAGCCCATGCGCACGGACGAACCGTGTGTCCGATCGCCGCGGATCGGTGCTCACCGAGGCTCCCAGCCCCGCGTCGATCCTTCTCCCTCGAGCTTCCGCTGCCGCGATTCGAAACCCCGCCGATCGACGGAGCGAGCCAATGAGGTATGGCCACTTCGACGATCGGCGGAGGGAGTACGTGATCGTCCGACCGGACACGCCTCTCCCGTGGATCAACTACCTCGGGGGCGACGCGTTCGTCGGGATCATCTCCAACACAGCGGGCGGCTACTCCTTCTATCGCGACGCGCGCCTTCGTCGGCTGACCCGGTATCGCTACAACGACGTCCCTGTGGACGGAAACGGGAGGTACGTGTACGTCCGCGACGAGGAGGACGGCACGTACTGGTCGCCGACGTGGCAGCCGACGCGGAGAGATCTCCAGGGCTACTCGTGCCGACACGGCCTGGGGTACACGGTGATCGGAGCGTCCTACGTCGGGATCGACGCGGAGACGACGTACTTCGTTCCGCTCGACGAGACGCTCGAGATCTGGTCGATGAGGCTCACCAATTGCCGGGACGAACCGGCTCGGCTCTCGTTGTACTCGGCAGTCGAATTCTGCCTCTGGAACGCGCTCGAGGACGCGACCAACTTCCAGCGCAATCTGAACATCGGGGAGGTAGCCGTCGAGGCGGGGGTGATCGTCCACAAGACCGAGTATCGCGAGCGGCGAAACCACTTCGCGACCTTCGCCTGCTCGGAGCCGCTCGCCGGGTTCGAGACGCAACGCGACGCGTTCCTCGGGCCCTACCGCGGATGGAACGAGCCGGTGGCCGTCGCACGGGGGGAGACCTCGAACTCGCTCGAAGTCGGCGGCTTCCCCGTCGGGGTTCATCACGTTCGTCTCGACCTTTGGCCGGGCGCGTCGAAGCGCGTCATCTTCCTGCTCGGGTACCACGAGGACCGCCGCGAGACGCCGCGCGGCCCCGGCGGAGAATCGCCGGACATGGACGGCGCCCGGCGGACGATCGAGCGGTACCTCCGAGCGGACGTGGTCGACGAGGCGCTCGAGCGCCTCCGCGCCAATTGGGATCGGCGGCTGTCCGCGCTTCAGGTGGCGACGCCCGAGCCGGATGTCGACCGGATGATCAACACGTGGACCGCGTATCAATCGGCGGTCGCGTTCAACGTGTCCCGCTCCGCCTCGCGGTACGAATCGGGGATCGGTCGGGGCATCGGGTTCCGGGACGCCAATCAGGACCTGCTCGGCTCCGTCCACATGATCCCGGAGAAGGCTCGCGCACGGATTCTCGACCTCGCGTCGACGCAGCTCGTTTCGGGCGGCGCGTATCACCAGTACCAGCCGCTGACGCGGCAGGGGAACGACACCATCGGGACCGGTTTCAACGACGACCCTCTGTGGCTGATTCACGCGACGGCTGCGTACCTGAAGGAGACCGGGGACTGGTCGGTCCTCGACGAATCGGTTGCCTACGGTGACGATCGTCGGACGAGCGAGCCGCTCTACGACCACCTCATCCGAGCGGCGGGCTACACCTTGGATCGGCTCGGGCCTCACGGACTCCCGCTGATCGGACGGGCCGACTGGAACGACTGCCTCAATCTGAACAGCCATTCGCGCGACCCGGACGAGCCGTTTCAGACCGCGCCGATCCGGGACGGAGACACGGCCGAATCCGTGTTCATCGCCGGCCTGTTCTGCATCGCATGCGACGACCTCGCGGAGATCGCCCGTCGACGGGGCGACGCGGCCGCGGAGCGGCGGCTCCGGACGGCGATCGGCGCGATGCGCGCCGCGGTCGATCGGCACGGATGGGACGGCGGGTGGTTCCTCCGCGCGTACGACGCGGCCGGCGAGAAGGTCGGATCGCACGAGAACGGCGAGGGGCAGATCTTCATCGAACCGCAGGCGATCTGTCCGATGGCGGGGATCGGGCTCGAAGACGGCAGGGCGACATCGGCGCTCGACGCCGTCGAACGGCGGCTGGCCACCGAACACGGGATCCTGCTCCTCCAGCCGGCCTACACGAAGTACCGGCCGGACTTGGGAGAGATCAGCTCGTACCCCCCGGGATACAAGGAGAACGGGAGCGTCTTCTGTCACACGAATCCCTGGGTGGTGATCGCCGAGTGTCGCCTCGGCCGCGCGGATCGGGCCTGGGACTACGCGCTGCGGATCAACCCGGCCAAGCGCGAGCGGATCAGCGAGATCCATCGATGCGAGCCGTACGTCTACGCTCAGACGATCGTCGGCCGCGACGGCCGCGATCACGGGCGGGCGAGGAACTCGTGGCTGACGGGGACGGCCTCCTGGGCCTACGTCGCCATGACGCAATGGATCCTCGGGGTGCGCCCGACGTTCGACGGCCTGGAGATCGATCCCTGCGTCCCCGCCGACGTCCGCGAGTACCGCGTCGTTCGTCGGTTTCGCGGTGCGACCTACGACATCCGTGTGGAGAATCCGGACGGCGTCGCGCGCGGCGTCCGGGGGATCCGGGTCGACGGGGAGGAGATCGACGGCTCCGTCCTCCCGGTCTTCGACGATCGCGCGACACACCGCGTGACCGTCACCCTGGGGGCCCCCTCATGACCGGGGCTCGCTTCCCCGAGGGCTTCGTTTTCGGGGCCGCGACGTCGGCCTATCAGATCGAAGGGGGGTGGAACGAGAACGGCAAGGGGGAGTCGATCTGGGACCGGTTCGTCCGCGCACCGGGGGCGATCGAGGACGGGACGGCCGGCGACGTCACCTGCGACCACGTCCATCGCTGGCGCGAGGACGTCGAATGGATGTCGGATCTCGGCCTCGACGCCTACCGGTTCTCGATCTCGTGGCCCCGCGTCTTGCCTCGCGGAACCGGGCCCGTCAACGAGGCCGGATGGGCGTTCTACGACCGCCTCGTCGACGGCCTGTTGGAGAACGGGATCCGTCCGTTCGTGACGCTCTACCACTGGGATCTTCCGCAGGCGCTTCAGGACCGAGGAGGGTGGCCGGCGCGCGACACAGTCGAGGCCTTCTGCGAGTACTCGGAGGTCGTCGCCCGGAGGCTGGGCGATCGCGTCAAGGACTGGATTACGCTGAACGAACCGTTCGTCAGCGCCTTCGTCGGCCATTATGAGGGGCGCCACGCCCCGGGCCATCGGAGCGAGCCGGAAGCGCTGGCCGCGACCCATCACCTCCTCCTCGCGCACGGTCGGAGCGTGCCGATCCTGCGCGAGGCCTCGCCGGGCGCGGAGGTCGGGATCACGCTCGTGCTTCACCCGGTGCACGCCGCCTCGCCGAGCGATCGCGACGAGCTCGCCGCGCGGCGGTTCGACGGCCTGCTCAACCGCACCTTCCTCGATCCCCTCTCCGGACGCGGATACCCGGCCGAGGTCCCGTACGACCGTTCCGTCCTCGATTCGTTCGTCCGAGGGCGGGATCTCGAGCGGATCGCCGTCCCGATCGACTTCCTCGGCGTGAACTACTACACCCGATACGTCGCACGGGGCGGCGCGGCGGCCTGGCCCGAGGGCACGCCGCAGGCGGTCCGTCCCCGAGGCGAGGTGACCGACATGGGGTGGGAGGTGTATCCCGAGGGCCTGTACGAGGTGTTCGATCGGCTCCATCGGGACCACGCCTTCCCGAGCTACTACGTGACAGAGAACGGCGTCGCGTACCCGGATTCCATCGACCGCGAGGGACGGGTGCAGGACCGGGAGCGCGTCTGGTACCTCCGGCGCCATCTCGCGCAAGCCGCCCGGATCGTCGGCGCTGAGATTCCGCTTCGCGGCTACTTCGTCTGGTCGCTCCTCGACAACTTCGAGTGGTCGTACGGCCTCCGGAAGCGGTTCGGGCTGATCTACGTCGACTTCGAGACCGGCGCGCGCATCCCGAAGGCGAGCTTCGAGTGGTACAAGGAGACGATCGCTCGACGGACCGCCGGCTGAATCGCGCCGCTAGGCCCGATCGTAACGATCCTCGAGCCTGACGACGTCCGTCAGGTGAGGGGTCGACACCTCGATCACGGTGCAGTCCTCGAGCGCCTCCATCTGGTGCAAGAGGCGTGGCGGAATGGCGCGGCTCATCCCCGGTTCGAGGATCGCGGTCTCGAGCGCGTCGGCCGATGCCCCGGCTCGGAACCGCATCCGCCCCGAGACGATCCGGATCGTCTCGTCCTTCGTCTCGTGGTACTGCAGCGACAGGCTCTCGCCGGCCTCGATGAACAGGACCTTCCCGGCGTAGTGCCGGTTGAGCGCCCACAGGCGTTCGTGCCCCCACGGCTTCTCAACGTACTCGAGCAGCCGTCGAATCGACTCCCAGTCGGAGACGTCCAGCCAGCCGACGTCGCCTAGCGACACGGCGATTGACCCACCCACGAGCGACGACAGCGCCTCGCGAATCGATGCCGGACCGCCCCGCGCGACCGCCGCGAGCCGCTCGCGAAGCCGGTCGGCCGGCCACGCCAGGATCCCCGTCGCGACCTCCTCTCCCCCGCCGCTGGCGGCCGTGAACGAGACACCCGTCCCTCTCGACGAGGCCTCGTCGAGACCGGCAACGAGGCGCTCCCGGTATCCCACCTCGTCCGCGACGACGTGCGTCGCGGGCTGCACGAGGACCGTCGCGGGTCCGCCCTCCGAGGAGACGATCTCCGACAGGGCCGCGACCAAGGAGCCGACCGGCCCGCCCGAATCGACGGCGACGTGAATCGCTCCTTCAAGCTCCGCCGCGGCGCGCGCTCGATGCTCCGGCCGCACGATCACCCATACGTTCCAGACAGGGATCGATTCGACGAGTCGGTCGATCGACCGTCGAAGGAGCGTCCTCCGATCGCCGAGCGCCAACAAGGCGGTCGGCGTGTCCTTGTCGGTCAACGGACGAAGGCCCTCCCCCGGATCGCATGCGAGAAGCACCGCGTGATGCATCCGTTCCTCCCTTGCCTTCCGTATCGCTGACCTGGATAGGATTATCGAGAAGATGCCGCCGGGCCGCAACCGCGTCGTTGTGCGACGGCGGCGCTTCCGATACGATGGCGACATGCTCGATGTGATCGCGGGATTCGACATCGGCGGGACCAAGATCTCGCTCGTCGTGGCGGATTCGTCCGACGGGCGGGTCCAGCGATCGGTCGAATCGACCGACGCGGCGTCCGGCTCGATCGATTACACCGCCGAGGGAAGCACCTACCGCGGGCTCTCGGAGCAGCTGGTGCGGATGCTCCGCGCGGCGCTGTCCGGCCTGCGTCGGCCTCGGCTCGGAGCGATCGGCGTCATCTCGGCCGGTCCGATCCGAAACGGCGGACTGTGGAGCCCGCCGAACATCGTCCCCGCCGGTCTCGCCGAGTCGCACCGGGAGCTTCCGCGGTTCATCCCGCTCGTCGATCCCTTGCGTCGGGCGTTCTCCTGCCCGGTCGATCTCCTCAATGACTGCAACGGCGCCGTCCTCGGCGAGGTTTACTACGGCCTCGGGAGGGACGCCCCGGACAAGTCGGCGCTTCACCTCGCGTACGCCACGATCAGCACAGGGTTCGGTGTCGGGGCGTGGGACGGAGGGCGCCTCGTCCTCGGCAAGGACGGCAACGCGGGCGAGCTCGGCCACATCGTGGCCCGCGCGGACGGCCTCCTCTGTGGTTGCGGAAATCGAGGGTGCGTCGAGGCCTACGCCTCCGGCTCCGGGATCGTCGGAAACGCTCGGGCGCGCCTACTGGCCCTCGAGGACGCCGGACGGAGCGGATCCGAGCTGGTCCGGCTTCTCGCCCGGGCTGACGCGCCGTCGGCGTTCGAGGCCCTCGTCGACCGACTGACTCCCGCGCTGGTCTTCGAAGCGGCGGCACAAGGGGATCCCGTTGCGCGGTCCGTCATCGACGACGCGGCCTTCGCCGCGGGTCTCGGGTTCTCAGCGATCGCGAACGCCTACGATCCCGAGATCATCTCCGTCGGCGGCGGGATCGCGCTGGCGCACCCCGAGCTGCTCGAACCGATTCAGCGTGAGATGCGCCGACACCTCAACGTCGTCCCGCCCGAGGTCCGCCTGACCCCGCTCGGGACTCAGGTCACCGAACAGGGCGCCGTCGCCCTCGCCCGCCGTCTCCTGGCCGGTTGATGCCCCATCTCGGGCTTCCGGCTGTCCCGCCGGTGAGGATCGGGCTGGCGGACGCCGTGAGGAAGAACGGGCAGAGCCGGAACGGCAGGAATCTGACCTTGAAGCCGGTGAGCAGGGAGACGGCCGATGTCCCCGACCCCCTCACCACGTGCCTCGTCGGAAGTGCATACGATATTCCCCATAGGGCCGTCGTCGCGCCCGTCGCGTCCAGCGGAACGACGTCGACTACTGTCCCTCCTGGGCCGCTCGTACCGCCAAGGAGTGTCGCAACTTCCGACATCGGAGGTCAGACGGACGCTCGCGGAGGCCGGCTCGATGGACCGATCAGCCCTCCATCGGGCGCTCGGCCACCCGCACCGAGATCCTCCGCTCGACCCCGTCACGGAGGACCGTCAGTCGGACCGTGTCACCGATCCTGGTCTCGGCCTCGAGGTAGATCAGCAGGTCCTCCATCTTCTTTGTCGGCCTGTCGTCGACAGCGACGATGATGTCCCCGCCGACCGGGATCGAATACCAGCCGTACCGGATGGTGCGATCTCCGCCGTTCACCCCCGCGTCCTCCGCCGGCGAGTCGGACTCGAACCCGACGACCAGGATGCCGCTGTCCACCGGCAGCTGTACCCCGGCGTTCCTGAAGATCGCGACCGTGTAAGAGTTGAGGTCGACCGTCTGGATGCCGATCCACGGATGGAGATACCGGCCGTGATCGATCAGTTCCGGGACGACGCGCTTCACCGTGTTGGAGGAGATGGCGAACCCGATCCCCGCGGAGCTACCGCTCGTACTGAGGATCTGTGAGTTGACCCCGATGACCTGGCCGTCCAAGTTCAGGAGCGGTCCGCCCGAGTTGCCCGGGTTGATCGCTGCATCCGTCTGGATCGCCTCGCCGATGAACTGGTCGTCCTCCGGGCTTTCGATCACCCGGCCGAGGGCGCTGACGACGCCGGTCGTGAGCGTCTCCTCCAGTCCGAACGGCGCCCCGATCGCCATGACGAACTGCCCGACGCGGAGGGCGTCGGAATCCCCCAGCTCCAGAGGAGGAGGCAGATCGGCTCCGGCGTCGATCCGGAGGACGGCGAGGTCGTTTCCCGGATCGCTCCCGACGATCTCCGCGGCGTACTCGACGCCCGACGGAAGGGTCACCATCAACTGGTACGTCCCGTCGACGACATGGTAGTTCGTGACGATGTGACCGCGGTCGTCGAAGACGAACCCCGATCCCGTCCCCTCCTGCGGGACACTTCCGAAGAACGGGTTACTGACGTAGGTCAGACCGGTGATGTTGACCACCGAAGGCCCGGCCTCCTCATAGACGGCGATGATCCGATCCTCCAACGTCGGCGAGGACACCGCCGTGTTCGACGAATCCCCACGGAGCGTCAGCACGACGGCGGCGACGACGAGCGCCCCGACTCCGATTAGAGGCACGATCCTTCGTCTCATGGTCACCTCCATGTCCATCTCAGCCGCTCGAAGGGTGATCTCCGGGCATGGAGACGGCGAAGCGAGAATGTGGCAAGACTGTGAAGGCCGGAATCGACCGTCGGTCGACCCCGCGCACCGACCTGTCGTCGCTCGCGCCGTGACAGCCACAGAGAGAGGAGCAGACGATCTCGGCTCCATTCGAGGGCTCGACAATCCCGGATGACCTCGTGGGGGCGGCCGGCCTCGGAGGCGACGATCAAGGACGCCGTCATCGCTCTCGACGGACCGGTCGCTCTCAACGACTGTCCGTCGTTCCTCCATCCCTGCGACCGCGACAGGCAACGTTCACTCCACCCGACTTGGAAGCCGGCCCACGACGCCGTCGTCCGGTTCTTCGCGACCACAACGATCCCGACCGCGGCCGCCGATCCGTCGGCACGAACCCCACCACGCGACGGATGTCGCAGCGCCAGTGTGACGGGCGTTACGGACCGAAGCCCGCAGGGGGACTATACTCCGGATCTGGACGGACATGCGATATCCCCTCGTTTGAAATCGGATCAAGGAGGCGATGATGCGCGGGAAGAGCTTTCTGCTCGGCGTCTCGGTCGTGGTGGCCCTCATCTCCGCCCTGCCGACGAGCGGTCAGGTCGGCCAGGACGTTGGCTGCTGGACCGATCGGGAGACTATCTACATCTACGGAAATGCGGGATTCACCTGCGACAGCGGCGTTGTATCGGGACGCGGGACCGAGGAATCGCCGTACGTCATCGAGGGGTGGCGGATCATCGCCCACGGAGCGGACTTCGGGATCAACATCGAACACACGTCGCAGTCCTTCGTCATCCGCAACTGCGTGATCGAAGCGGCTTCGGGAGCCGCGATCCGGCTCCTCGACGTCGCGAACGGATCGATCGAAGGCTGTTTGCTCCTCCGGAACGAGCGCGGCATCCTGCTGGAGAACTCTCACGACAACGGGATCGCCGGAAACCTCATCGCTGAGAATCGGACCGGAGCCGAGCTGACCCTCGGCTCCCGCGAGAACACCGTCACGAGGAACAGCTTCCTTCTGAACGCCCGCGCGGCCCACGATCCGGAAGGCAGGAACGTCTGGTACTGCGGCCTGGTGGGCAACTACTGGAGCGACTACCAGGGCACCGACGGCGACTGCGACGGGATCGGCGACAAGCCGTACTACGCTCCCGTTGTCGATCGCTATCCGCTCATCGCCTCCCCCTGGCAATACCCCTTGCCGATCACGGACTTTTCGGCGTCGCCCTGCGAGACGAGCGCGATGGCGCCCAAGGAAATCGCCGTCGACGGTGGGCCGTGTGCCCCGACGACGTGTGCCCCGACGACGTGCAAGCCGACCGTCGCCGCGTGCGCTGACCAGGTCCTCACTTGCGCGAGACCCGAGGTGACGCTCACCGCCGACTTCTGCCCGGGCAAGCCGTCGTGCGAGCCGTGCTCCGTCGAGTGGACGCGGGCGGGGGCCGGGGTCGTCGGGAGGGGTCTCTCGATCACCGTCGACGAGCCCGGAACCTACACGGTCAAGGTCACCGGAGCCGACGGGTGCTTCGTCAGTGACACTGTGATCGTCGCAGCGGACTTCGGCCGCCCCGCGGTCACGGCGACCGTCGATCACGCACTCACCTGCGCACTCCGCGAGGCGACGCTCGAGGCCCATGTATCGGGCACTTGCCCTCCGTACGCCATCGAGTGGATTCAGGGCGGCGGCGTCATCGGCCGCGATGCGCGCATCACGGTCGACAGACCGGGCACCTATACCGTGAAGGCCACCGGGAGCAACGGTTGCTCAGCGACGGCCACTGTCGTCGTCACCGAGGACCTCGGGGCCCCCGCGGTGGACGCCACGGCCGATCGGCTCCTCTCCTGCACCGCCACCGAGACGGACCTCCGCGCTACGGCGACCGGCGGGAGTCTCCCCTACACGTACGAGTGGCGGAACGCATCCGGCGCCGTGATCGGGGACGCTCCCGTGACGACCGTCGACCAGGCGGGGACATACACCGTCCGGGTGACCGGCGCCAACGGCTGTTCGTCGACCGGAACCGTCATCGTCACCGAGGACGTCGAGACGCCGGTCGTCGACGCGCTCGTCAGCGGCGTCCTCACGTGTGACGTCAGCGAGGTCACCCTCACGGCGAACATCTCGCGAGGAAGAGCGCCGTACGCCATCGAGTGGTCCACGCCGAGCGGAAGCACGATCTGCCGTTCCGCGACGATCACGGTCGACGAGCCGGGGACCTACACAGTCACCGTCACCGGTGCCAACGGCTGCTCGTCGAGCGACTCGGTCGTCGTCGTCGAGGACACGGAGCCGCCGCTCGTCGACGCGGGACCCGATCGGCTCCTCACACTCGACGTCCCGGAAGTCACCCTGACCGCGACGATCGCGCGCTCCCCCGGCCCGTACACGGTGACGTGGGAGGACACGCTCGGGAAGATCGTCGGCCGCAGCGAGTCGCTCACCGTCAGCCGGTCCGGCGTCTACCGCGTGACGGTCGTCCGCGACACCGGATGTAGCGCCACCGACGAGGTCACCGTCACATCGGACACCGTGAGCGAAGTCGTGCTGGAATCGGACATCGACGGACTCGCCGTGTTCGGCCAGCTGACGATGGACGGTGTCCCGATTCCCGACTCGGTCTTCTACTTCCTTGTCGACTCGACGCAGACGGGAAGCGAGGGCGGCTCCGCCGCGTCGATCACGATGACGAACGCCTACGGCAAGGGCTACAGGGCGAACGGGGCTGAGGTCTTCTACATCATCCCCGGGAGCGCGACGGTCTCGTTCGGGATCCACAAAGCGCAGTTCGTCGCGGGGAAGAAGTACTACCTCCTCCACCTGCCGACCGACCCGCCGGGAGAAGCCGCCGTGGCGTTCTTCTAGACTGCGGCTCGGACTGCTCGAACCAGCGAATGGAGAGGCGGCGTCTCCCTACGTGGGAGACGCCGCCTGACGCTTCTCCCACGCGCTCAGGATCTCCCCATACGTCGCGAGGAATCGGGCGCACAGGTTCTCGTCGTCGATCTTCTCGGCCCGCTCGTCCACGAGACGGCGCGCGACCTCCAGGTGCGAAAGCCCTTCGTCGGAGCGACCGAGCGCTACGAGGACGCGGAACTGGGTGAAGTGGATCTCGATCGCCTCCGGTGACGACCCGTCCCCCAGAAGAGCGAGCGCCTCGGCGGTTCGCTTCGCCGCCTCGTCGAGCTCCCCGGCGAGGAAGCGCGCCCGGGCCATCGCGGAGAGGGATCTCATCGCAAGCCGATCCAGTTCCAACTCTCGACTCATCCGCAGCGCATCTCGCAACTGTGCCTCGGCCGCCTCGATGTCTCCGATACAGAGCCAAGTCGTTCCGAGATTGAAGTGGGATATGACCTTCCCTCTTTGGCTTCCGATCTGCGTGTAGAGCGCTATCGCTTCGGTCGTCGCTTCGACGGCAGCCTTCAGCTCCTCCCGTTCTCCGTGCGCCTGGAACGTCAGTTCTGGCTGCCCTCCGACACCCAACGCGCCGTGGGCAATGCCGATGTTGCACAGGCTGTCGGCGCATCCATTCGCGTCCTCGAGCTGCTCGTAGAGCTCCAGTGCCCGACGGTGGTTCTCCAGCCCTTCGGCGAACGCGCCGAGCGCGCTGTACGAGTTGCCTAGGTTTGTCAGGCACTTCGCCGACCCGATCCGGTTTCCCATCTCGTGGAAGAGCGGCTGCGCCTGCTCCGTGTACTCGATGCACTTTTCGTACTCGCCGAGGTAGTAGCTGAGCGCACCGAGGTTCCCGAGGATGTCCGCTTCGCCCTTCCGGTCCCCCAGTCGGCTGTAGAGCGCGCGGGCCTCGCCGAACCGCTCCATCGCCTCCGGCAGCTCCCCGAGACGGGCGCTGATGATCCCCAGGGACTTCAGGCTCGCGGCCTCCCCGTCGAGCGCGTCGACCTCGCGGAAGGTGGCGACCGCCCTCCGGGCGGACTCCCGCGCTTCCTGGAAACGCCCCTCCCCCTCGAGGGCATTCCCGATGCGGGTCAGGGCCCTCGCCCGACCCACGGGGTCGCCCGCCTCCTCCATCGCGGCGAGCGCGAGCTCGCCCTGTCGTCTCGACGCCTCGAACTGCCCGCAGCGCTTGTGGAAGTCCGACCAGAGGAGGAGGAGCTCGCCGCGTCCGGCCGGCCGGCCGGAGGTCCCGACAATCGACGACAGCCGCTCCAGATCGGCCCGCTCCTCGACGACGCGGCCGAGGAGAGCGAGGACCCCGACCCGCCGCCGAAGGATCTCGACGCGCCGCTCCGAGTCCCCCCGGCCGTCGAGCTCGTCGACCAACTCGAGGGATCGGGTGAAGTAGACCTCCGCCTCGGCGTTGGCGTGCCGTGCGGCGGCCTGATCGCCGGCGAGGCGCGAGTACTCGCATTCCTTCTCGGAGCGGCCGGCCCGGTTCCAGTGGACGACCAACAGCGGGACGTGCGGATCCAACTGTCCGGCATACGTCTCTTCGTACCAAGTGGCGACGCCCCGGTGCAGCTCGCGGCGCTGCTCGAAGAGGAGCGTGTCGTAGGCCACCTGCTGGGTCACCGCGTGATGAAACGCATAGCTCGGCTCGGGATCCTCGGCCTCCTGCACCGTCAAACGCCGGCGCGACGTGTGTGCAAGCTGGGCTCGGAGCTCGGAGCGCTCGAACTGCGCAGGATGCACGTCGTGCAGCGTTCGCAGGAGGAAGCTCCGCCCGATGACGGAGGCGACCTTCACGGTCAGCTGCTCTCCCGCCGGGAGGCGATCGAGGCGCGAGAGGACCACGCCCTCAAGCGTGTCGGGGACGCTCTCGCGGAGAGCGTCCACCCCTCCGACCACCGTGCACGACGCTCCCTCGACGGCGAGCAGATCCCGATCGTGGAGCGCGCCGATCAGCTCCAGGGCGAAGAACGGATTCCCGCCCGCCCGCTCCGCGAGCAGAGTGACGACCGCTTCCGGGAGCGCGGACGTCTCCAGGCCGAGACGGGCGGCGGCGAGGGCGACCGTCTCCCCTGGGGGGAGCGATCCCAGCGCGAGCTTTTCGACTCCGCTCATCTGCGACAGGGCGGCGTACTGCTCCGGAACGACGTCGACGTAGGGTCGATGCGTGACAACGAGAAGGACCGGCCGGCCGGCGAGCGTGCGCGCCACGGAGACCAGAAGCTCCCACGAAAGCGAGTCGAGCCAGTGGGCATCCTCCACGATCAGGACGACGGGGCTCGCGACCGTCCGGTGCAGCAGCAACTCGCCGACCAATGCGGCGAGGCTCTCCTGCCGGACCTCAGGATCGTAGCCGCCCGTGACGCGCGATTCGGGGAGGCCGAGCTCCAGGATGTCGTTCAACAACGGGGCGCGATCGACGTAGCCCGGATCGACCGCCGCAAGCCGCTCGACGACGCGCTCCCGCCACGCTCGGGGATCCGCCCCGCCCTCCAGCTCGAAGAAGGCGGACAGGAGCTCGCGCCAGGCCCGATAGGGCGTGTGCTGCTCGATGCTGTCCGCGGCCCCGAGGAGGCACGAGAAACCGCGATCGCCCGCCAGACACCGGATCTCCTCGACGAGCCGGCTCTTCCCGATTCCCGCCTCGCCCTCCATCAGCAGAATCCGCCGCGGACCGGCCCGCGCTCCCCGCAGGACCCTCTCGATGACCCCCAGTTCGGCCCGGCGTCCGATCAGGTCGCGCGCATCGCGGGCCGAGCCGGCCCCCGCTCGGCCGAGCGGGCGATAGACCGGTTGCGGCCGGTCGATCCCCTTGAGCGACACGGGCGGGAGCGCGTCGAACGCCCACCGGCCCTTCGCAGACTCGTGGATCGATTCGCCGCAGCGGATCTCCCCGACCGGCGCCGCCTCCATCAGCCGGGCGGCCAGGTTGACGGCGTCTCCGAGTGCGCCGTACGTCCGCCGCGCCCGGCCTCCGTAGGCCCCGACCCGGGCGCGTCCGTGGCTCACGCCGATCTGGATCCCCACGATGAAGCCAAGCTCCGAGGGGGGGTCTTTCAGCTCCAGGGCCGTCGCCACCGCCCGTTCGCGGTCGTCCTCGTGCGCCTCGAGCGCCCCGAAGACGACGTAGAGGTGGCTCCCCTTGTCGGCGGTCGTCAGCAGCAGAACGTACCCGCCGTAGCGACCGGCCACCCCCTGGGTCCACGTCGCGAACGCGTCGAGCTTCTCCCCCGCCGCGGCGTCGCCGTCGTAGTCGATTCCGGCGAACCGAAGGAAAAGGACGGAGACGGGCCGAAGCTCGGCGAGGAACTCCCCCTGTCCGCGCTCGACCCGATCGAAGACGGGGGGAAGAAGGTACGGTCGGAGTCGTTCCGGCAGCGGACCGGGCGGCGAGGGGTCCGGCCACGGAGTCGGGTCGACGGTCTCCCTCAACCCCTCCACCACGCCGAATCGCCCGCGCCAGGCCTCCATCATCAAGTGGGCGCCGACCTTCCTCGCCACCACCGGCGCGGCGATCACCTCCCCCCGTTCCGCGAGGTGCTCCGCCACCGTCAGCCGATCGATGGTCGCTCCGGCGAGCACGTCCATCAGCTGGATCCCCGGATCCCCGATTACGAAGCGCCGCACCGGGCCGGCGGCGACCGCGGCCTTCATCGACAGGGAGACGCGCCCCCCCTGCGGCGCGGCGATCGCCTGGAACTGTTTCATCGTCCGCTGCATCTGCAGCCCGCAGGCGAGGCCGCGGAGGCCCGAGTCGTCCGGGAAGAGGCTGATGAACGCGTCGCCGATGAAGCAGACGACGCTCCCCCCGAAGTGATGGACCCGGGAGACCAAGCCGGTGTAGACGGCGTTCAGGAGCCTCGTCAGTTCCTCGGCGCCGCGGCGGGGGCCGAGGCTCGCGACCAACCCTTCCGTCAGGGACGTGAAGCCGGAGATGTCGGCAAGAAGGACCGACCCCGCGGTATCGACCGGGAGATCGACTCCGCTCGCGAGGGCCCGCCGGCGATCCATCGGCAAGTACGTACCCAGCAGCTCGATCGTCATTCGGTCTCCCGTGGTCGGGCAAGGGCGCGACGCGCCCCGATGTCGCCCCTCATCGATCCCCGGTCCAGGTACTCTTGTGAGACGTCAAGCCACAACCCGACCTCCCCGAAGAGAGGGCCTTACGGGAGGAATTCGCGGTACCGCATGCAGGGCGTCCAGGAGCCGAGAGGACGCTCGCACCCTTTGCAGGAGTTCTTCCCCTGACGCCGCTTGCAGTACGTGTTGACGACGTAGTCGAAGATCGTGGCGTTCCGGACCGCGAACGCGATCTCGTCGGCGACCGAGACGAGGATCAGCCGTTCGTCCGCCGTGAAGGATCCGCCGTCGAGGCGGTTCAGCACCTCGAGGACCCCGATCCGCTCGTCGCCGGCGACGAGCGGCACGGCGATCAGATTCCGCGTGCGGTAGCCGGTCTTCAGGTCGATCTGCCCGTAGAAACGCGGATCGGCCTCCACGTCGTCGACGATCTCCGCCTCCAGCGTCTCGAGGACCCGCCCGGCAATCCCCTCCGCCGCCGGGAACGTCGAGCCGCCGAGGAGCGGCTTCGCCGCCCCCTCGACCCGGTAGAATTGGAAGTTCTCCTCCGCCTCGTCGAGGAGAAGGATCGAGGCCGCTTCGGCCGAGGCGGCTTCCATGCTGCAGTAGAGCGCGATCTCGAGGAGCTCGGCGAGGTCGACCGACTTGGCGAGCGTCGTGCTGACCGTCAGGTAGGTGTTGAGGTGGAGGAGCTTCCGCTCGGAGCTGACCCGCGCGGCGAGCCGATCCGCGATCCGGCCGAGCGCCGACAGCAACCGGGGCCAGACGCTTTCCACCACGAGTCGGTCGTCCCCCTCCGCCGGCACACCGACGATCCCGATCGCGCGGCCGTCGACGGGGAGCGGGTGGAGGGCGTACGTCGCTTCGGCGTCGCCGATCCGGGCCGTCACCCTCTTCGCTTCGAGGTCGTCGCCCAGCTCGGCGAACCAGTCCGGACAGGAACGCTCGAGGGCGGACGATCCTTCCGACGAGAGGCCGTGGGCGGCGTAGTGGGGCGAGGAAAGGCGCGGGTCCGAGACGTAGAGGAAGGTCTCCGCCGTTCGAGCCAGCTCCGCCAGAAACGGCAGGGTCCCGCCGGAGAACGCCTCGAATCCCTCCGCGCCGACGGCCGCCTCGATCAGCTCCACGGCCCGATGCGCCGCGTCGGCCTTTTCCATCTCGATTCCTCCCTTCGTCTGCGACTCTGAATGGCTCCCGCCCGACCCTTCGCCCGGCGGACGCCTGTGAGGACCGGCCTTCGCTTCCGGTACGAGGACTCTATGTCGGACGCGCCGGGCCGTCAACCGGGGGCGGGCCCCTCCGGCGGTTCGAGCTGCAATCCGGCCACCGCCTCGCGCGCCCAGCGATCGACCCCGAGAAGCCGCGGGAGCTCGGGGCTTCGGTCGTCGGGCTCGGCCTTCTTCTCGGTCCGCCAGCGATCGAGGACCGCCGCGAGGCCCGCCGCGATTCCGGTGAACCGGATCTCTCCGTTCAGGAACCGATCGACGAGGACCTCGTCGGCGGCGTTCACCGCCGCGAGGGCACTCCCGCCCTCCCGGGCCGCCGCGACGACCACCGAGTAGGCCGGGAATCGGGCCTCCTCGAACGGCAGGAAGCCGATCTGCAGCGGCTCATCGAGCCGAAGCCGGGGGAGGCCGGTCTCCACGCGATGCGGATCGATCAGGAGATTCTGAATCGGGATCCGCATGTCGCGCGGTCCGAGTTCGGCCACGATCGACCCCTCGCGGAACTCGACGAGGGAGTGGACGTACGAATCCGGCTGGACGACGACGTCGATTCGATCGTAGCCGACACCGTACATGTGGTGCGCGACGACGACCTCGAACGCCTTGTTCACCATCGTCGCCGAGTCGACGGTGATCCGGCGCCCCATCGTCCACGTCGGGTGTCGGAGCGCGTCCTCCGGCGTGACTGTCGCCAGATCCTCGGGATCGGTGTGAAGAAACGGGCCGCCGGACGCGGTGAGAATCAGGCGACGTACGTCGGTCGGGGCGTGGCCGTGGAGGCATTGGTGAAGCGCGTGGTGCTCGCTGTCGATCGACAGGAGCGTTCCCCCGTGCTCGGTGAGAAGGCTTCGGATCAGGTCGCCGCCAATGACGATGCTCTCCTTATTGGCCAACGCAACCGTCTTCCCGAGCGCGAGCGCGGCCAGGGTCGGCGGGAGACCGGCCGCACCGTAGACCGCGTTGACGAGGACGTCGACGTCCTCCCGCTCCGCGAGACGGAGCAGCCCGCCCGCTCCGTGGAGGACTTCGAGACCCTCGGGCAGGCGGCGACGGAGCGCATCGACCGCGCTCTCCGCCGCGATCGAGACGGCGCGCGGTCGATACCGCTCGGCCTGCTCGATCAGCAAGCCGGTGCTCGACCTCGCGGCCAGTCCGACGACTTCGAACTCCCACCCGGCCCTCCCCAGACGGTCGATGACATCGAGGGTCTGCGTGCCGATCGATCCGGTCGAGCCGAGGATCGCAATCCGCCTCTTCGGGTGACCCATCCGCCCTCCTTCGAGCAGAC
Source organism: uncultured Thermotogae bacterium (assembly GCA_964530075.1). Classification (GTDB taxonomy): domain Bacteria; phylum Bipolaricaulota; class Bipolaricaulia; order UBA7950; family UBA9294; genus JANQEA01. The sequence continues at coordinate 55,785 of CAZGXU010000001.1, read as the reverse complement.
GATAATATCCCGCGGATCGTTCGACTCAAACCGGCGGTCCCGACGGCACCGCGCTTGTGCCAATTCCGCCGGCCCGCTACGATCCACGGCGAAGGGATCGGAGCGGGTGGCACGAGATGTACGACATCACCGATTTCGACGAGTTGAGGCGGGGGATCACCCGAACGATCCGCGTCCGCAGGATCACCCTCGGCGTCTTCTCGGCCGTCGCCCTCGTCGTCCTGTTCGCGAGCCGAATCAGCTACCTCAACCCGGTCTTCTACTCGCCGCTCGTCTGGTTCCTGCTGACCTTCCCGTTCAAGTACCTCATCGACAGGCAGCGCACGCTCCGCGCCCTCCATTGGGCTCACACCGGCTTCTTCCTCACTGAGGTCCTCCTGATCACGTTTCTCGTCCACTTCATGGGCGGGAGCGAATGGATCGGCGTCACCTTCTACATGTTTACCGTCATCTACGCCAACATCTTCCTCACGCGGTTCCAGGGCTCCCTCGTCACGTTCCTGGTCGTCCTCTCGTATTCCGGACTCGTCCTGCTCGAGTACGTCGGGGTGATCCCTCACCGATCCCTCTTCTCCGCCGTCGGGGAGCCGCACCGAAGCCTCGGGTACGCGCTAACGACGATCCTGGCCGGCGCCGTCGGCATGTACGCCGTCGTCGCGCTCACCGTCCGCTCGTTCGCCGACGTCTTCGCGCACAAGAACCGCGTCCTCGCCCGGCGGGAGCGGGAGCTCTCCCGCTTGTCGAGGCGGCTGCTGACGGCCCAGGACGAGGAGCGCCGACGGATCGCCCGCACCCTTCACGACGATCTGATCCAGACGCTCGCGGCGATCAAGCTCCGTCTGACGCCGCACAAGGAGCGCCTCGGGCCCGGGGCGTACGGGGAGGTCTGCGAGATCATCGATCGCTCGATTGAGCAGACCCGATCGCTCGCCTACTCCGTCAGGCCTCCGCTCCTCGACGACCTCGGATTGGTCCCTTCGCTCGAGCGCCTCGGGGAGTCCGTCGCGGCGGAGAGCGGGCTCGCGGTCGAGGTCGAGGCGCACCTGTCCGAGCGGCCGCATGTCGGCGTCGAGAGCCTCCTCTTCTTCGTCGCGCAGGAGGCGATGCAGAACGTGATCCGACACGCGGAGGCCGACCGCGTGAGCCTCGCTCTCCACGCCGAAGGAAAGACGCTCCGTCTAACGGTCCGGGACGACGGCGTCGGCTTCCGCCCGGACGGTCCGCCGGGGCTCGGCCTCCCCGGCATCCGGGAGCGCGTCGAGGTCAGCGGAGGAACGGTCTCGATCGGGCAAGCGCCGGGCGGGGGTACAATCGTCACCGTGGAGGTTCCGTTCGATGCCGATCCGAGTCGTGATCGTCGATGACCACAGGCTGATCCGCGACGCGCTCTCCGACCTGATCTCGGCCGAGCGGGGGATCGACGTCGTCGCCTCTGTCGGAGACGCCTCCGCCGCGGTCCGAGCCGTCGGGGAAGCGCGGCCCGACGTCCTCCTTCTCGACATCGCCCTCCCGGATGCCAACGGCCTCGACCTGATCGACCGGATCCGCAAAAGGAACCCGGAAACCCACGTCCTCGTCCTCTCGATGCACTCGGAGCCGGAGTACGCGGCGGAGGCCCGCGAGCGCGGCGCGTGCGGACTGATCGCCAAGTCGGCCCCGGTGGAGGAGTTGATCGAGGCGATCCGCTCCGTCGCGGCCGGCGAGTCGATCCCGGTCGAGGGCGGATTGACGGAGCGGGAGCGCGCGATCCTGTCGCGGATCGCGCAGGGTTCCACGGACGACGAGATCGCCTCCACCCTGGACCTGCAGCCCAAGACGATCGAGGCGTACGTCCAGCAACTGATGGCCAAACTCGATGTCCGCACCCGCGCCGGCCTGATCGGACGCGCGCGGCGGATCGGTCTCTAGTGAAATCCAATTAGCACGCTCCCCCATTTCCTTCCTCTTGCGGGGTCCGTAGAATGTCCCCACGATGGCCATCCGGGTGGTGTTGGCGGACGATCACGACCTCGTGCGTACATGCATTCGCGCGTTGCTCGCGTCCCACGGGATCGACGTCGTCGCGGAGGCCGGGGACGGACGCTCGCTCCTCCAAGGGGTCCGGAAACACCGGCCGGACGTCGCGCTCGTCGACGTCTCGATGCCGCTTCTCGACGGAATCGAGGCGACGCGGCGGATCGCCAGACTCTCCTCGGAGACGCGCGTCGTGATCCTGACGATGCACCCCGACGAGCATCTCGCTCGCCGGGCGCGAAGCGCCGGGGCGCGAGGATACGTCGTGAAAGACGAGACGCCGGATCGGCTCATCGAGGTGATCGAGCGGGTCATGGCCGGAGAGGAGTGCGTCCCGCCGGGCGATCCGGAGGATGAGGTCCTGACGACCAAGGAGCGCGAGGTCCTCCAGCTAATCGCCGAGGGGAAGCGGAATCGAGAGATCGCCTCGATCATGAGTCGGAGCATTCACACCGTCCGTAGCCACCGCGCCCGGTTGATGCGGAAGCTGGACGCCCGAACCGCGACGGAACTGGTCAAGGTCGCCGAGGAGCGAGGCCTCCTCCGGTGGCCGGTCTGACGACAGGCAATCCGGCGGGAAAGGAGAGCGTATGGCGCAAGGAATCCTTCAGGCGTACCGAGAGGAGATCGAGGGCGGTCTCTCGCGCGCGCTGGAGGGCGACGCGCCCCTCCGCTCGCTCCTTCGGTATCACATCGGGCTGGAGGACGAACACGGGACGCCCACGAGACCGGCCGGCAAGTTCCTCCGGCCGAGCCTCGTCCTGTTCGTGGCGGAGCAGCTCGCGGGGAGCCTTGAGACGGCCCTCCCCAGCGCCGTAGGCCTCGAGCTGATCCACGGCTTCTCGCTCATCCACGACGACATTCAGGACCGCGACCGCGTCCGCCGCGGCCGGCCCGCGGTTTGGACGATCTGCGGGATCGAGCAGGCGATCAACGCCGGGGATCTGATGCACGCCCTCGCGATTTCGACCGCGCTCGGGTCGTCCCCTTCCGCCGCCGACTGCCTGATTCGGGCAACCCAGGAGATGATCGAAGGCCAGTGTCGCGACCTCGAGTTCGAACGTCGGGACATCACCGCCGAGGACTATGTGGCGATGATCGACCGGAAGACCGGGGCGCTCCTCCGCTGTGCCTTCGAACTCGGCGGGATCGCCTCCGGGGTCAACGGCCGCGTCCGTTCGACGCTCGCCGGGCTGGGGGGGTCGGTCGGACGGGCGTTTCAGATCCAGGACGATCTCCTCGGCATCTGGGGGGAGGACGACGTGCTCGGGAAGGCGACGGGGTCGGACATCCGTCGGCGGAAGAAGACGCTCCCGATCGTCCTCCTGTTCGAGCGCGCCGTGGGGGAGGATGAGGCTGCGCTGAAGAGGCTCTACGGCGGTGAAGAGGCCGCCGAAGGCGGGATCGCCGATGACGACGTCGCCTGGGTCGTCGGACGGCTGGACGCCCTCGACGTGCGGGCGGCGTGCGACACCCTGGTCCGGGGCTACCTGAACGAAGCGATCGACCGACTCCGTCGGCTTCCCTTCTCGGACGACGGGCGCTCTCGGATGGAGGAGCTGATCGGTTTTCTCGCGAGGAGGGAGAGATGAGCCGACCGCTGCGACTCGATCTCTCCGTCGCCCGGCACCTGATCGGACGCACCGCGCGGCGCGCCGGCCGCTTCCCCCTCGTCACGATGCTCGAACCGCTCGAGGCCTGCAATTTGAAGTGCACCGGCTGCGGACGCGTCCGCGAGTACCGCGACGTCATCGACCGGCGGCTGACGGTCGACGAGTCCCTCGCGGCCGTCCGAGCCTCTGGCGCGCCGATCGTGTCGATCTCCGGCGGAGAACCGCTCCTCCACGCGCAGATCGGCGAGATCGTCCGCGCGATCATCGAGGATCGCCGCTTCATCTACCTGTGCACGAACGGCCTGCTGCTGCAGGAGAGGCTCGACCTGTTCGAGCCGTCGACGCGTTTGGCCTTCGTCGTCCACCTCGATGGGACTGAGTCGGCCCACGATCGGCTGACCGAGCATCCGGGAACGTACGCGACCGCCGTCGCGGCGATCCGCGACGCCGTCGCGCGCGGGCACCGCGTCTGCACCAACACGACGCTCTTCCACGGCTCGGACGTCGAGGACCTGCACCGGCTCTTCGCCGCGTTGGTCGACCTGGGCGTCGAGGGGCTGATGGTCTCGCCCGGGTACTCGTACGAGGACGTGCCCGACCGGGATCTCTTCCTGCAGCGACAGGAGTCGATCTCCGTCTTCCGGGACGTCCTCGACCCGTCGAAGGGCTTCCCGTTCTACAACAACCCGCTCTATCTCGACTTCCTGCGTGGCGAGCGCGAATACGACTGCGCCGCCTGGACGACCGTGACGTACACGGTCCTCGGATGGCGCCTCCCCTGCTACGCGATCGCCGACCGGCACGTCGACGATGTCGACGAGCTGTTCGCCGATGATGTGTGGGAGCGATACGGGCCGGGGCGCGATCCGCGATGCGCCCATTGCATGATGCATTCGGCGTTCGAGGGAGCGAGCATCCTCGACGCACTCCACAAGCCGAAGGCGCTCGCTCGATTGGCCCGAGGGGCGTGGGGGCGATGATTCTCGTCACGGCCTGCTTCGCGATCGAGTCGAGGTGGATCGCCCGGGGCCCCGGGGTTCGGGTCGTCCGGACAGCAATCGGAGAGCGTTCCCGCGAGACGATGGAGGGGCTCGGCCCCGAGTCGGCCGATGCGTCGCACCTCATCGCGACCGGATTCTGCGGCGGGATCGACCCGCGGATCGAAAGAGGGGACCTGTTCCTCGCGCGGACCATCCGCCACCGACACGAGGAGATCCGCGTCGACCCGGCGCTTCTGGAACGGGCACGCCGCGCGCTGAACGGTGGATCGGAAGGGCTTCGCATCGGCGTCTGCGAGTCCGCCGATCGTGTCCTCGAAGCGGACGAGAAGCGCGCGCTGGCGGAGGGCGGCGTGACGGCGGTCGACATGGAGAGCGGCCCGCTCGCTCGATGGGCGGCGGATCGGGGGATCGCGTTCATCGCGCTTCGCGCCGTCCTCGATCCGGTCCGGGCGGACCTGCCGTTCTCCGCCGACCGTCCGTTCTGGACCGCGGCCTTCCGGCACCCCGTCGAGAGCGCGCGCGCAGCGCGCGCGGCGATCGCCGCCGGTCGTGCGCTCGGAACGGCCGTCGGCGCTCTCGTCGACGCGCTCTCCGGGAGGGCGGATGCGTAGGCCGACGACCGCCCGACGCCCCTCCCCGACCCTTGACATCGACCGAACGATCGACGCGGCGATCGGGCATCTTCTGTCGCTGCAGTCCGACGCGGGCTACTGGTGGGCGGAGCTCGAGTCGAACGTCACGATCACCGCCGAGCACGTCTTCCTCCGCCACGTCCTCGGAGAGACCGATCCCCGGGAGTCCCGCGACGCCGCGAGCTACATCCTGTCGCAGCAGCGCGAGGACGGAACCTGGGCCAATTGGCACGACGGTCCGCCCGAGCTGTCGACGACGGTCGAGGCCTACCTCGCCCTCAAGATGGCCGGGATCCCGCCCAGCGGACCCGAGATGGAGAAGGCGAGAATGTTCATCCTCTCCCGCGGCGGCGTGGAGAACGTTCGCGTGTTCACCAAGATCTGGCTCGCGATGATGGGCGAGTGGGACTGGCAGGGCGTCCCGGTCCTCCCGCCCGAGTTCGTCCTCCTGCCGAGCTGGTCCCCGATCAGCATCTACTCGTTCGCCTGCTGGGCCCGGCAGACGATCGTGCCGATGGCGATCTTGATGGACGCCAAGCCGGTCGTCCCGCTCCCGCAGGGCGCCCGGGTCGACGAGCTGTTCCTCCACGGCCGGGAGAACGCCGATCTCTCGATCCGACCGGCGAAGACGACATGGCGCGCGCGCGGCTTCCTCCTCCTCGATCGCGTCCTCCGCCTGCACGAGCGACTCCCCTGGAAGCCGCTGCGCCGCCGCGCCCTCGCCCGGGCCGAGGCGTGGATCCTCGAACGCCAGGAGGCGGACGGCTCGTGGGGCGGAATCCAGCCTCCGTGGGTCTACTCGCTGATCGCGCTTAAGCTGCGCGGACACGCCCTCGACGGCGACGGCCCGCTCGCGAAGGGGTTCGCCGGCATCTACGGGGAGACGGGGTTCGCGATCCGAGAGGAGGGTTCGTTCCGCCTCCAGTCCTGCCTCTCCCCGGTCTGGGACTCGGGGCTCACTCTGATCGCGCTCCGGGACGCCGGCCTTCCGGCCGACCACCCGGCGATCGCCCGCGTCGCACGCTGGCTCCTCGACGAGCAGGTTCTCACCGGCGGCGATTGGCAGGTCCGCTGCGACGCGGAACCCGGCGGCTGGGCGTTCGAGTTCGCCAACGACGTCTATCCGGACACCGACGACACAGCGGTCGTGATGATGGGCCTCCTCGAGGCCGGCGGGAGCGGGACGCGTCGCGTGCGGGACGCGTTGTCGCGGGGGGAAGAGTGGCTCGTCGGCATGCAGAGCCGAAACGGCGGGTGGGGCGCGTTCGACCGGAACAACACGCGGACGTGGACGCGGCAGATCCCGTTCTGCGACTTCGGCGAGGTGATCGATCCACCGTCGGCCGACGTGACGGGACACGTCGTCGAATGCCTCGGCCGACGCGGCCGGCGGATCGGGAATCGAACCATCGACCGGGCCGTCGCCTACCTCAAGCGGGAGCAGGACCCCGACGGCGCCTGGTACGGGCGATGGGGCGTCAACCTGACGTACGGGATCGGGAGCGTCCTCCCCGGGCTCGAGGCGGTCGGGGAGAACATGGGGTCCCCGTACGTGCGGCGGGCCGTCGATTGGCTGATCGCGCACCAGAACGCCAGCGGCGGGTGGGGCGAGCGGATCGAAGGGTACGGCGATCCGGCCTGGCGGGGACGAGGACCGTCGACGGCGTCGCAGACGGCGTGGGCCCTCCTCGGGCTTCTGGCGGCCGGGGAGGTCGACCACCCGGCGACGCAGAGGGGGATCGAGTACCTCACGGCGACGCAGAACGAATCGGGTGGGTGGGACGAACCGCAGTTCACCGGCGCCGGGTTCCCGACGGACTTCATGATCCGCTATCACCTCTATCGGGACGTCTTCCCGCTGATGGCGCTCGGACGCTATCGGGCCGCGCCGAGGGAGGCGGAATGAGCATCGTCAGGGCGAAGGTCCTCGGGTTCTGCGGCGGGGTCTGCCGCGCCGTGCAGATGATCGAGACCGAGCTCGCGGAGCACGGGCCGCTCCATACGCTCGGGGCGATCGTCCACAACGCCCACGTCGTCGACGCCCTCGCCGCGAAGGGGGCGAAGATGGCGACCGATCTCGACGAGGTCCCCGAGAATGGGACGGTCGCGATCACCGCCCACGGCGCCGGCGAGGAGGTCTTCGCCGAGATCGAGCGGCGTGGGCTGCGGCTCGTCGACACGACGTGCCCGATCGTCCGTCGGGCTCAGGAGACGGCGGCGAAGCTGGTGGAGGAGGGGTTCACCGTCGTCCTCTACGGGGAGTCCGAGCATCCCGAAGTCCGCGGGATTCTCTCGTGGACGCGGGGGCAGGGGATGGCAACGCAGTCGCCGGACGTGGAGATCCCGATCGGCGAGCGGGGGATCGCGCTGATCGCGCAGACGACGAAGAACCCGACGCGGTTCGCCGAGTTCGCCCAGACGATCGTTCGGCGGCTGACCGGGGCCGCGCCGGAGATCCGGATTATCGACACCACGTGTCCGGAGACGGGGCGCCGCTACCAGGCGGCGAAGGAGCTCGCCGACTCGGTCGACGCGCTGATCGTCGTCGGGAGCCGGACGTCGGCCAACACACGGAAGCTGGCGGAGACCTGTCGCGAGACGGGGATCCGCACGTACCACATCGAATCGGCCGACGAGATCGACGACAGCTGGCTCGAGAGGACGAGTCGGTTCGGCGTCACGGCCGGGGCTTCGACCCCGGACGACGTGATCAACGCCGTCGTCCGGCGCCTGCGGGACGCCGGCCCCGCGGAAGAAGGGACGGCGAGGGCGACGAAGCAGAAGACCGGGGGTAGGAGAGGAACATGAGAACATCGATGGAAGAGCAGGTCGGAATGAAGCTGCACCGACGCGTGATCCAGCGGGAGGCGTCCGGTGCGCCGGAGTTCATCGACATCACCGATGAGGTCACCGGGGCCGTCGAGGCGTCGGGGATCCGGGAGGGGACGGTGACGATCTTCTCGCGGCACACGACCGCCGCGGTGAAGATCAACGAGAACGAGCCGCTTCTCTTGGAAGACATGGCTCGATTCCTCGAGCGGACCGCGCCGCGCGAGGCCAATTACCGGCACAACGACTTCGTCATCCGCACGGTCAACATGACCGAGGACGAGTGCCCGAACGGCCACGCCCACTGCCAGCACCTCCTGCTGTCCGCCAGCGAGACGATCCCGATCTGCGACGGTGAGGCGCTCCTCGGTCGGTGGCAACGGGTCTTCCTCATCGAGCTCGACCGGCCGCGACTTCGCGAGGTCGTCATCCAGGTCCACGGATGGTAGCGGCGCACGTCCGCGCGCTCCTCGATCCTCCGGCGGTCCCGGCCTCGATCGAGGAGGCGAGCCGGTTCTGCGTGTCGCTGGCCCGCGCGCATTACGAGAACTTCACCGTGCTGTCGCGCCTCGCCCCGCGAGGGATGCGCCGGCATCTGGCCATCCTCTACGCCTACTGCCGGACGGTCGACGACCTCGGCGATGAGGCCCCCGGCGATCGTCTCGCCCTCCTCGATCGGTTCGAGGACGAGCTCGACGCGGCGTTCGAATCGCGGGCGCGGCACCCTGTCCTCGTCGCGCTGCAGGGGACGATCGCCCGATTCGACCTCCCGCGGGAGCCGCTCGCCCGGCTGATCGAGGCGAACCGGATCGACCAGCGCCGGGGCTCGTTCGCCACATTCGACGAGCTCCGCCGCTACTGCGAGCACTCGGCGAACCCCGTCGGGCGTCTCGTGCTGATGCTCTACGGATACCGAGACGAACGGCGCTTCGCCCTCTCCGATGCCACGTGCACCGCGCTTCAGCTCGCCAACTTCTGGCAGGACGTCGAGCGCGACGCCGCCCTGGGCCGCGTCTACCTTCCCGAGGACGAGATGGGCGAATACGGGGTCGCGAGGTCCGACCTCCGCGCTGATCGCGCGTCGGCCAACCTGAGGGACCTGATGCGCCTCCAGGTCGACCGGACCCGCTCGTACTTCCGCGCCGGACTCCCCCTGATCGACCGCGTCCGAGGGCATCTCCGCATCGACCTCGCCCTCTTCTCCCTCGGCGGGCTGGCGATCCTTCGGAAGATCGAGCGCCAGGACTACGACACCCTCTCCCGCCGCCCGACGCTCTCCGGCCCGGAGAAGGTCGGTCTCGCGCTCTCCGCGATCTTCTCCAAGCGATGGCGCCGGATCTAGCGGGCGCGTATCGGGCGTGCGCGCGCACGACGCGGCGCGAGGCGCGGAACTTCTACTTCGCGTTCCTCAGCCTCCCCCGGACGGAGCGCCGTGCCGTCTACGCCCTGTACGCGTTCTGCCGGGAGGCCGACTGCGTCGCAGATGCTGCCTTTCTGCCAGCATCTGCGCCGGGAGAGAACGGCTCCGCCATTCTCTCAGTGGGTGAGCCAAAGAGCGCTCGATTGTCCAAGGAGGTGGACCGGCGGCCCACGCCGGATGTCGCCAACCCCGTCCTCGACGATCCGGAAGCGCGGCGGGCGGGGCTGAAGGCGATGCGCGACCGGCTCGCGGCCGCGGCGGACGGGACACCGAGGATCGAGCGCGACCTCGCGCTCGCCGACGCGATCTCCCGATTCGGGGTCTCGGAGGGGGACCTGCGCGACGTCCTCACCGGGGTCGAGATGGACCTGATCACGACGCGGATCGGGACCGACGAGGAGCTGCGGACCTACTGCTACCACGTCGCCTCGGCCGTCGGTCTGGCGACCCTGCCGATCCTCACCGGCGGGGCTCCGCCGACGGCCGAGATGCGCGAGGCGGCGATCGACCTCGGCCTCGGGATGCAATACGTCAACATCCTCCGCGACGTCGACGAGGATCTCGCCCTCGGCCGGATCTACCTCCCCTCCGAGGAGCTCGCCGCGCACGGCGTCGACGAGACCGAGCTCGGGGCGCGAACGATGACCGCCGGGCTTCGCGCGCTCCTCACGGCGTACGCGGTCCGGGCGAGGACCCACCTCGATCGTGGCCGCCTCCTCCTCGCCCACCTTCCGCGGTGGAGCCGCGCCTGCCCCTGGCTCCTCTCGGAGATCTATGGCCGGATCCTCTCGCGGATCGTCGCGGCGGAGTACGAGGTCTTCGGAAGCCGAACGTCCCTCCCGGCGGCCGAGAAGGTGTGGCTCTTCCTCTCCTCGTCGTGGAGGCACCTGTGACCGGCGCCCTCGTCGTCGGAGGCGGGTTCGCGGGGACGGCGGCGGCCTGCCGCCTCGCCGGAGACGGACACCGTCCGCTCTTGTTGGAGCGTGCACCGCGCCTCGGCGGGCGCGCCGCCTCGATCCACCTCAAGGATCGGGACGAGACGATCGACACCGGGCATCACGTCCTGATGCGCTGCTGTACCGCCAGCACCGGGTTCCTGCTTCGGATCGGGATGTCGGGCACGGCGCGATTCCAGCCGACGCTCTCGATCCCGATCGTCTCCCCGACGGCGAGGACCGTCCTCCGCTCGTCGCCGCTGCCCGGGATCCTCCACCTCGCTCCGGCGCTGCTGAGGTATCACCCCCTCCCCTTCCGGGACCGAATTCGCGCGATGCGGGCCGGCCTGTCGATCGCCCTTGGCGGGGCGAGGGCGGACGTGCCGTTCGCGAAGTGGCTGACGGACCGCGGGCAGTCCGACCGCGCGATCCGGTCGTTGTGGGACCCGATCTGCGTCGCGACGCTGAACGCGCCGTCGGTCGACGTCAGCGCGCCCGCCGCCCGGAAGGTCTTCCGCGACGCGTTCTCCCGGCCTGGCGCCGCGGATCTGGGGTTCTTCACCGTCCCCCTCTCCGAGATCTTCGACGCGGCCCGCCGATACATCGAGGGGCGAAACGGCGTCGTCCGGCAGTCGGCGGCCGTGAGCGGGCTCCTGATCGAAGGGGATCGCGTCCGCGGCGTCCAGCTCGAGACCGGCGAGACGGTCGAAAGCCGCGTCGTGGTCTGCGCCGTTCCGCCGGCGGACCTCGCCCGGCTCGTGGGGGACGGGGGACCGCTCGCTGGCCCGATCGAGGCGGCGCTGCAACTCCGCTGGGCGCCGATCGTCGCTCTTCACGCGTGGTTCGATCGCCCGGTCCTCGACGGGGAGTTCGCCGTCGCCGTCGACTCTCCGGTCCAGGCCGCCTTCGACGTCACGCGGCTGCACGGAAGGGCACAGAACGAGGGGGCAACGCATCTTGTCCTCTCCCAGAGCGCCGCCGAAGAATGGATCGATCGCCCGGTCGACGAGGTATCCAGGGATCTCCTCTGCGCGCTCGGTGGGCTGCTCCCCCGCGTCCGCGAAGCCGCGTGCCTGCGGACCCTCGTCGTCCGACATCGACGGGCGACGTTCGTCCCCGAGCCGGGAGCCGACCGACTCCGTCCACGGGCCGTGACGCCGATCCGCGGCCTCTACCTGGCCGGCGATTGGACGTCGACCGGCTGGCCGTCGACGATCGAAGGGGCGATCCGATCGGGGATCGTCGCCGCGGCGCATGCCGAAGGGCGGTCGGCCACGGGGGGCGGGCTCGCGAGCTGAGACGTCGAGTCATCCACCCGGGGCCGCCCCCTCCGCGCGCCTCTCCTTCCACTCGGCCCGGAGCATCAGCGCCAACAGCGTCGAGGTGCAGACGATCGCCCGGACGGCGTAGACCGTCGCGAGCGTCCCCTCGCTCGACAGGAGGGAGAAGATCGGCGCGAGGAGGAGGCCGACCCACATGAAGAACGATTCGGTGTTTCGGTTCGACGTCCACATCCTCTTGACGACCGGGAGATAGGCGATCACGAGGATCGCCTGAATCGCCGAGTGCGCCACCACGTTCCGATGGGTGGCGGCCCAGACCGCGACGATGACCATCACGGCGGCGAGGCAGCCGAGGTCGAACCGGCTGAACCGCGTGCTCCGGTCCCCGAAGAGGGCGATCCAGATCGAGACGAACCCGACCAGGGCGATGTCGGCCGTGTTCAGGATGTTGTCGAGCAGGCCGTAGTCGCCCTCCGCCAAGTACGTCAGGAGGCTCCCGACGGTGGCGATCGTGAAGAAGACCCACATCGCGAGCGCCGGGCTGATTCGTCCCTTCGAGATCAGCCAGCAATAGCGGATCCCGATCAGCAGGTTCGTCGTCACGACCGCCGCGATGGAGAACTCCCTCAACGCGCCCCTCCCTGCTCGGCGGCGAGCGCCGCGCGCACGCGCCGCGAGACAGCGCCGCGAAGCTTCGCCGGCGAGGCCCGCTCCACCTGGACGGAACCGCAGTCGTTGAAGCCGGCGAACCGGACCAACGACACGGCCAGCCGCTCGAGGAAACCGTCGGTCGCCTCGAACCAGGGCTCGAGCCAGAGCTTCCGGATGAGGAACGTCCCCGCCTTCCGATCGGCCTTCGGGTCGAGCCGCCCGACCAGCCGATCGCCGAACAGGATCGGGAGCACGAAGTAGCCGTACCTCCGCTTCGCCTCCGGGAGATAGCACTCGAGCGCGTACTCGAAGTCGAACAGCCACTCGGTCCGGTCCCGTTGGATGATCAGACCGTCGAACGGCGACAGGATGCGGACTCGGGGTTCGGCCGGGTCGTCGAGCGTGGCGTCCAACCGCTCGACGAGCGCGTAGCACGCCCGGCCGACCGCCCCCTCGAGCTCGACCGGCACGACGTCGCCGGCCTCGATCAGATCGGCCAGCGCCCTCCGGAGGACCGGACCGTCGACCGCTTTGACGAACCCGCGGATCTCGCGATCGCGGGCGATCCCGAGCGCCTGGAGCGCCCGTCGCACCTGGAACCGGCCGCACTCCTCGTCGGACGGAGGCGTCGCGTCGACGCCCGGCGGCAGGACCCGCTCGGTCAGATCGTAGACCTTCTCGAAGTTCCGCCGCTCGGCGATCATCAGGTCGCCCTGCCAGAAGAGGAGCTCGAGCCCCCGCTTGGCCGGTTTCCAATCCCACCACGTGCCGCGCTTCGTCCCGGGAGGCGGCTCGAAGTCCTTCGACGTCAGGGGACCCTCGGCCCGGATCCGCTCGAGGACCGCGTCGATCACGTCAGCATGCTTCTTCCGCCAGTCGCGCATCCAGGGCGGCCCTTGCTCGCGGATCCGGTTCATCTGCGGGACGAAGTAGCGGTAATCGGAGATCGGCAGATAGGCCATGGCGTGGGCCCAGTATTCGAAAACGCGCCGATCGACCGCCTGCAGGTCGTGGAGCATCCCCGGATCGTAGTCGGGGCACCGCGTCCAGAGGCTGTGATGGTGCGCTCGATTGACGACGGCGATCGTGTCGATCTGGACGTAGCCAAGACGCTCGATCGCCTCGGCGACGCCCTCCTTGCCGGTCGGCAGGACAGTCTGCCCGTCGAGGAGCTGACAACGCAGGGCGAGCCTTCGGGCATCGGCGAGGGAGACCTTCGCTGCGGGCATGGTGCGCTCCATTCTGCCGGAAAACGCGATCCGTTCAAGGAGCCTTGCAGGGCCCCTCCGGGCCCCCTACGATCTGGACAACGATTCAGCGCGCACGGGAGGGAGAGATGGTCGGAGAGCTCGAAGTCACCCCTTACACGATCGATCCGGCGACGCACGGCCGGTTCGACGAGCGCCGGACGGTCTTCATGCGTCGACACTGGGACCGCGGCGCCTCCTTCTTCGAGACGGAGTACCGGAGCGGCGCGGCGGCGCGGATCGCGGCGGCCGAGCCCGGCTACTCGCGGATCGACTTCGCGCGCCTCCTCGCGTCCTGGACGGTGCACGATCGATTCGCCGGCGCCTTCTCGTGGCAGCGACTCGGCCGGGCCGACACCGCGATGATGCGGCTCGGGCGCCAGCCGGTCGACGATCCGGCCGAGATGAGCGCAGAGATCAAGAGGACGGCGCGCATGTTCGGCGCTGACCTCGTCGGGATCTGCCGCGTCGACGAACGGTGGGTCTACTCGCACGATCGGAGCGGCGATCCGGTCGTTATCCCCGCCGCGTACCGGAACGCGATCGTCATCGGGATCGCGATGGACCGGGACGCGGTGATGACGTCGCCCGCGTACGAGTCGGCGGCGGCGACCGGAGTCGGCTATTCGCGGATGGCGTTCGCGATCGCGTCCGTCGCCGAGTTCCTACGGAACCTCCGCTACGGAGCGATCCCGATGGGGAATGACACCGCGCTCTCCATCCCGCTCGCCGTCAACGCGGGGCTCGGCCGGCTCGGCCGAAACGGCCTTCTGATCACGCCGGAATACGGGCCGTGCGTCCGGCTGTGCAAGGTGTTCACCGATCTCCCCCTGGCGCCGGACGGGCCGATCGACTTCGGGCTAACGGAGATCTGCGTCGACTGCAGGCGGTGCGCCGACGCGTGCGAAGGAGGCGCGATCAGCACCGCCCGCGAGCCGTCGTTCGAGGTCGCCTGCCCGTCGAACAACCCGGGGATCCTCCGCTGGGCGGTCGACGCCGACCGGTGCTACGACTTCTGGATCCGGAACACGGCGGCCTGCTCGAACTGCATCGCCGCCTGTCCGTTCACGTCCGGAGCCGTGAGCGGCTGAATCGAGCCGCCGCGGACGGCCGCCAACCTGGATCCCGGACCGGCGGCGCTGTGCCCGCACCGGCCGGCTACGGCTAGATCAGCTGCACGTCCCAGTCCCAGCCGGCGAACGGCGCGCCGATCACGAACCAGCGCCCCTGGATCCGCCGCTCCGCCGCGTCGAGCGTCCCCTCCAGCCGGATTCCGAGGTCGAACAGCTCGAACCGGACCGTCTTGGCGACCGGATCGAACGAGATGCCCGAGCATTGCAGCTGCGCATTCAGCATGGTGCAGGTCCCCTGGATGCTCGTCGACGAATGGCTGAACCGCAGCGTCATGTCGTTGAGGAACCCGGTGTTGTCCTCGATGTACCCGCTCCACGTCCCGTTGAGGCTCGGCGACACGAGGACGGTCTTGGAGATCGTGGTCGACGCGCCGCCGTCGTCGGTCACCGTCAGCCGGACGGTGTACGACCCGCTCTTGTCGTAGGCGTGTTTCGGGTTCGGCGCCGTCGACGAGTCGCCGTCGCCGAAGTCCCAGTTCCACGAGACGATCCCGCCGCCGCCGAACAGCCCGCCCGAGTCGGACGACTGGTCGTTGAAGCTGACGTCCGCCCTGGCCAGCGGCTCGAGCGGCGACCAGAGGAAATTGGCGACCGGCGCCTGATTGAACAGAGAACACCCCGCCACCGCCGCCAGGGCGGCCGCGAGGAGTCCGACCTTCAGCCCGATGATCGTACGCTTCATCTCGCCCCCTTCGTTCGATACCTCCGCATTATACCAGCCGGCCCGCCCCGAGGGTATCCGCGGACCCGCAAGACGCCCTCGGCCAAGGCGCGACGAGGGCGTGCGGTCGCCGACCTCGCCCGGAGGTCGCTGACCCCGACGACCGGGCCTCGAAGATCGAATCGGCCGGCCGGTCTGGCTCCTGTCGACGGTTCGACCCGTCCCGGATTGCCGCCGGACGGCGCGGCACACACTTGGGCGCGTCCCTATCCGCTCGAACGAAACAGGCTGTGTAGGAGGTACTGCTGCAGATCGGCCAGCCTCTCCAGTGCGGAGGCGAGCTTGATCCGATACTCGATCGGGAACGAAGAGACCCGCCTGCTGCGGATCCTGTCCAGGTCGATCTCGGGGATCGGGTCGTTCTCCCGCTGGCTCGCGTCGAGCGACACGTAGCTCAGCGCCTCACGAGCCTTGAAGATCTCGGTCAGCCCCTCTTCGGTGATGTTGACCGCCCCGGACAGCTCTCTCAGGCTGGGGAGTCGGCCCGTCTCGCGGAGGAGTCTCGCTTCGGCGACCTCGATCTGTCGATTGAGGTCGCGCATCCAGTTCGGGACCCGGTCCTGCTTGACCCGATCGCGGATGTGGTTCCGGATCTCCCCCTTGATCAGGTTCTCCGCGTATTCCCGGAAGGCCCGGCCTCGCGAAAGGTCGAAGTTGTAGACCGCGTTCAGAAGTCCGAGATACCCGGGATGGAAGAGCTCCTCGCTGGTGAACCCGCTGTTTTCAAACGAGGAGGCGATCACCTCGCCGATGATCGGGGTCCCGCGCCGGAGAATCTCCTCCCGGACGGCATCGATGTCCTCGCTTTCTTCTTTCAGGCGCCGGAGGAGGTCGTCCAGCCGCTGGTGCGACAGGTCGGCGCGTTCGCTCATGAGCCGAAGGAGAAGTCGAACCCGAACGTGACAAGACTGATTCCGGAGAAGTCGAACTCCGCCTTCGTGTACAGCTTGACACCGCAGATCGTCACATCGGCATAGATGCACTGGCCCGCGAATCCGGCCCCGTCGAACGTCGTCAGGCTCTTGAACGTCACCGGGTCGAACGTCGCCTCGATCCCGATCAGCTGCTGCGCGAACAGGAGCGATCCGTCGAAGTCGGTCTCCGTCGTGATCAGGACGCCGCACAGCTCGAACGACACGGCGAACCCCTGACCGCCGAAGACGATCGGAATCGGCACCGGCAGCGGGTTCTCCTCGAACCAGGTGTGGGAAGTGAAGCGGACGACGTCGATCTGGAGGTCCACGATGAAGTCGATGTCGGTGATGACGAACGATCCGTCCAGCCCCATCGTCGCGAGGAAGCTGAGCGACGGTTCCTCGAATCGGTACCCGAGCTCGAAGAGCATCCGCGACAGCCCCATGGAGTCGAACCACGCCGTGTTGCTGGCGATCATCCCCATGAAGTCGGCTTCCAGACGGACGAGCTCCTCTTCGAAGTAGAAGTCCGGGACGATCGTCACGTCCAAATCGGGCGGCTCCGTGCACAGCGTGTCCAGGTGGTCGAACAGATCGAGCAGCTCGTACGAGAACGGGGCTTCGATCCCCCCGAGGACGTTGACCAGGTCGATCGCGCCGAATCCGGTGAGGCTCGTCATCGAAAACCCGCACACGATCCCACTCGAGAGCTCGACGACCGATCCCATGCTGTACGTCGGCGTCTGCACGCTGCCGATGTTCGCCAGGATGAAATCCACGCCGATGTCGACACCGGCGATCGCCAGATCGAGGCTCAGCTCGTTCCAGGCGAAGTACGGATCGAACAGCATCTCCTCGCCGATCTGGACCGCTCCGAGATCGACGCTGAGGATCACTCGCTGTGATTGGAATCCGGTCAGGTCGAACCCCGTCTCGGAGTCAAACGAGAAACCCGCCACGTCAAACGCAACCGCCAAGTCCGCACCGATATTGAAGGACGTCGGCGGCACCGGGGTGTACGTGACCCCCAATCCGACGAAGCCGGAGAACCCGACGTCCTCCGCCATTCCGACCGCACCGCCGACGAGCGAGAGAAGGGCGACGCAAATCGCTATCCGAACGCACAACCGTGGCATGATGACCTCCTCCGTGATCTCACCGTTCGAAGCGTAGACGAGAAGCGGCCGTCCCAACGGGAAATGGGCGAGGAAGAGGCCGTGGGTTTGTCCCCGGAGCCCGGGACAGATGTACCGCGCCGAAAGCGAGAAGGGGAGCGGGCACGCTCCCCCTCATCGAGCGACCCGCGCTAGGCGATCATCGCCTCCGGATCACTTCTCGATCTCCATCACCGAGAGGACCAGCCCGGTCAGCAGCTTGGGGTAGAAGTCGGTCGACTTCTGCGGCATCCTCTCGCCGCGGTCGGCGACCCGGATCACCTCGTCCGGAGCGGTCGCGTTCAAGAAGAGGAACGCCTGTTCCTCTCCGCGATCGACCGCCTCGATCCCCTTCGCCGCATCGACGGTGTAGGTGACGTTCCTCTCCTCTTCCAGCGCTCTGGCATCGATCCCGAGCAGCCGGTCGAGGATCGCCGCGTGGAGGATCGTGATGTCGAGGCGCCTGGAGTCGGCCGCGCGATCCGTCCCGATCAACTCCTCCAGCATCGAGACGTCCCGAAGCGTCAGCGTGGTGTAGACGCCGTCGGCGTAGCATCCGAACGTATGCAGCTCGCGCCCCGCTCCGGTCGCGGCCGCCATCGCGTCGAACGACGGGTGCCGCACGACGACGAAGTGCTCCGCCGCGGCGTCGAGGAACGCCGCCGGCTCAAAGTCGGGCAGCCCGTGGATCAGCCGGTGGATGGGGCGGATCGTCATCCCCGGCTCGGCGACGTTGAACAGCGTCATCATCCGGACGTCGAACGACTCCGGTGCCGCCGGCCTCCACCCGTTCGCGGCGCACTCGCGCATGAAGGTGACCGCCGTCTCGTAGCGGTGATGTCCGTCGGCGATGTAGAGGTCCCGATCGGACAGAGCCTTCTGCACCCGCGCGATGACCTCCGGGTCCCTGACCGACCATACGCGGTGGGCGTTCCCGTCTCCGTCGTTCGCCTCGATCAGCGGCTCGACGCCCTCGATCGCGGACGCGAGCTCGCGATCGGCGGTTCGCTTCGGCTCGTCGTAGAGCATGAAGACGTGGCCGAAGTTCGCCTCCGTCGCCCGCATCAGCTTCAGGCGATCCTCCTTTGGCCCCTTAAGCGTCCTCTCGTGCGCGTGGACGTTCTCCGGCTCGAGCCTCCCCAACGCGACGACCCCCTTCCGCGTCAGGCGCTGACCCGCGAACGAGTACTCCTGGTGATAGACGTAGAGGACCGGCTCCGGGTCGCGGACGAGGACCCCCTCGGCGATCCACAGGCGGAGGGACTCGGCCGCGCGCGTGTAGACGTTCCTCGATCCGTCGTCGTCCGGCTCGGCCTTCCCCTTGATGATCCGAACGATGTTGTACGGGCTCCGCTCGTAGCAGGCCGCTTGAATCTCCGGGTCGACCCGGTCGTACGGCGGCGTCACGACGTCGCTGATCGACCCGACTTTCTCCGGATCGTATCGGTAGCCTCGAAACGGGATGATGCTTGCCATGGCCCCCCTCGATTCCGTCTACCCCCGCGCGTTCGCGAAGTCGATGACGATCTGCGCCGCCTCACGGCCGACGCGCGACTGCGCCTCGACCGTCGACGCCCCGACGTGGGGCGTGAGCGAGACCGATTCGAGGGCCAGGAGCGGATGATCCGGGGGCGGCGGCTCGGTCTCGAACACGTCGAGGGCGACGCCGGCGACCTTCCCGCTCTCCACCGCCGCGAAGAGCGCCCCCTCCTCGACCACGCCTCCGCGGGCGCAGTTGACGATCCGAACGCCGTCCTTCATCTTGGCAAGCTCCGTTTCGCCGATGGTCGGACCGACCGACGAATCGAACGGGATGTGCAGCGAGACGAAGTCGCTCTCGGCCAAGAGCCGGTCGAAGCTGACCATCGGCGCGATCTCGGGGATCGGGCTCTCCGCCAAGTACGCGTCGTAGGCGATCACGCGCATCCCCAGCGCGTTCGCCTTCTTCGCCAGCGACCGCCCGATCCGGCCGATCCCGACGATCCCGAGGGTCTTCCCCACGATCTCGATCCCCTTCAGCTCCTTCTTCTCCCACTTGCCGGCCTTTACCGACGCTGTCCCGCGGCCGATGTGCCGGGCGAGGGACAGAACGTGACCGAGGGCCAGCTCGGCAACCGAGTTCGAACTCGCCGCCGGGGTGTTGCGAACCTCGATCCCTTTCGCCTTGGCGTGCTCGACGTCGACGTTGTCGAGGCCGACCCCGGCGCGGACGATCAACTTCAGCTTCTCCGACGCGTCGATGATCTCCGCCCGCACCTTCGTCGCGCTCCGCACGACGATCGCGTCGTACGATCCGATTTCGGACTTCAGTTCGTCGACCGACAGGCCCGTCTTCTCTTCGACCTCGAGCCCCGCGTCTCGCATCGCCGCGACCGCCTCGGCGGCGATCGGGTCGGAGGCGAGCACCCTGAACGTCATCATCGCACCTCCTACAGACCGAGGACTCTCTCGATCGCCCTCAGCAGTCCTTCAATCTCGTCGACCTGCGTGTCGCCCATGTGAGCGATCCGGAACGTTTTCTCCTTGATGTCCCCGTACCCGTTGGCGATCCGCAAGTTGTACTCGTCGGCGAGCCTGTCGATCAGTCCGGCGACGTCGATCTCCTTCGTGTTGCGGATGCAGGTCAACGTCGGCGACCAGTAGCCCTCCTCGGGGAAGACGCCGAAGTGCTTCTCCGCCCAGGACTGGACGATCGACGCCATCTCGGCGTGGCGCGCGAAGCGACGCTCCATCCCCTCAGCGAGCATGTCGTCGAGCTGAGCGTTCAGCGCGTACAAGTGCGGGATCGCCGGGGTCGACGGCGTCTGGTTCTTCAGATGCGACTTGTGCATCAGGGGGAGGCTGAAGTAGTAGCTCCGCGGCGGGACGGACTTCGCCCGCTCGAACGCCCGCTCGCTGACCGCGGCGACGGCGAGGCCGGCCGGAAGCGCGAACGCCTTCTGGACGCCGGCGAGGACGAAGTCGATCTTCCACGCGTCGGTCTCGATCTTCGCGCCAGCCATCCCGCTGACCGCGTCGACGAGGAGGAGGACGTCCGGATGACGTTGGACGACCTCGGCGATCCCCTGCAGCGGGTTGAGCATCCCGGTCGAGGTCTCGTTGAAGACGAGCGTCACCGCGTCGTATTGGCCCGACGCGAGTCGCTCGTCGACCATCTCCGGCTTCATCGCGACGTCCCACGGGAGCTCGAACGTGTCGCACGGGACGCCGTTCCCGACCGTGATCTTGTGCCATCGCTCGGAGAACGCGCCGTTGACGAGGTTCAGACAGCGCTTCGCGACGAGATTCGTCACCGCCGACTCCATCGCGCCGGTCGACGACGAGGTGAAGAGGAGGACCGGGTTGTCGGTGAAGAGGACCTGCTGAAGCTTCGGTTGGATCTCCGCGTACAGCTCCGAGAACTCCGGCGAGCGGTGGTGGATCTGCGGCGTCGCGAGCTCCTTGAGGATCTCCGGACGGACCTCCGTGGGCCCGGGGGTGAACAGCCTCTTGTGCATCGTGCCCTCCTGAATGGATGAGAATCGCTGTCGAAGCGCCGGAAGGATATCACGCCGGATCGCTTGTTGCAACAACGCTTCCGTGGAGACGGCTCGGCCGCCTCTCTCCCACCGGTGATTGGCCGATCTCCCGTCGTCCGGCTAGAATCGCCAGGCCATTGGGAAGGAGGAAGCATGAGCGCGGTCGGCTACGTCATCATCATCGGGGGGATCGTCCTCCTCTGGGGAGGGCTCACGTACAATCGTCTCGTCCGGCTCCGCGTCCGGTCCGAGGAGGCGTGGCGGGACATCGACACACAGCTGAAACGACGCTGGGATCTGATCCCGAACCTCGTCGAGACGGTGAAGGGCTACGCATCCCACGAGTCGAAGGTGTTCGAGCAGGTGACCCTCGCCCGATCGAGGGCGATCGACGCCTCGGGCCCGCGCGAGCAGGCGGAGGCCGAAGAGGGACTGAGGGGGGCGCTCAAGTCGCTGTTCGCCGTCGTCGAGGCCTATCCCGAGCTCAAGGCGAACCAGAACTTCCTCGGCCTGCAGCAGACCCTCGAGCAGGTGGAGGACGCGATCCAGCGATCGCGCCGCTACTACAACGCCGTCGTTCGGGACCTGAACACGATGATCCAGGTCTTCCCGCGCAACATCATCGCCAACCTGTTCAGGTTCCGCGAGCGCGAGTTCTACGCGCTCCCCGGAGAGGAGGAGCGGGCGGCGCCGCGCGTCCGGTTCTGATGCGAAGTACACGGGTCCTCCTCCTTCTCGTCGCCTCCCTCTCCGCGATCGGCCTGTCGACCGTCGCCAGCCTGGAGATCGCTCAGTTCGACGCCGCGATCGTCCTCGACGCGGAGGGCGTCCTTCATGTCACCGAACAGCTGACGGCGACGTTTTACACGCCGTATCACGGGATCGAACGCGAGATCCCGGTCTCGTATCGTGACTCGCGCGGCGGCAACGTCACGATCGATCTCGACGTCGATCGGATCGCGCTCGACGGCGGGACGGTCCCGTACACCGCCCGCCGCGTCGGACGGGATCTGCTCCTCCAGATCGGCGATCCGAACCGGACGATCACCGGAACGCACGTCTACACGATCGCTTACACCGTCCGGCGGGCGATCGTCTTCCACGACGACTACCTCCAGCTCTATTGGAACGTCACAGGAAATGAGTGGCGAATTCCGATCCGGCAGGTCACGGCGGCGGTGATCCTCCCCGGGGCGGTCGACCGAGCGACCGTGTCGTCGACGTCCTACGTCGGTGGCTTCGGGAGGACGACGCGCGGAGGGCCGACGCTCATCTCGGAGACAGGCGAACTCCGCTTCTCCGCGGGCCAGCTCCTCCCCGGCGAAGGGCTGACGATCGACGTGTCGATTCCGCGGGATCAGCTGCCGATCGAACCGCCGTCGACCGGTCAGCGGGTCCTCTGGTTCCTCGAGGCGAACAAGTACGCCATGCTCCCGATCCTCGCGCTGATCGGGATGATCCTCGTATGGTTCCGGGTCGGGCGGGACCCGAGGAAGCGGACGATCGCGCCGGCGTTCGAGCCGCCGGCCGGGATGCATCCCGGCGAGGCCGGAGTGCTGATCGACGATCGTGCAGACCTGCGGGACGTCAGCGCGATGCTGATCGGTCTCGCGGTCAACGGACACCTGAGGATCGAAGAGGTCGACGAGACGGAAGGGCTCGGCGACCGGGTGAAGGCCCTCTTCGGCCGGTCGGCGACCGAGTACCGCTTCGTCCGACGCCCCGGTTCGACGGACGACCTCTCGGAGGTCGAGCGGCTGCTCCTCGACGCGATCTTCGACGAGGAGCATCCGGAGGTGCGGACCCTCTCGTCGCTCGAGAACCGGTTCTACACGCACCTGCCGGCGATCAAGTCGAAGCTCTACTCCGGACTGATCGAGAAGGGCTACTACCCGCACAACCCCGAGCGGACGCGCGGTTTCTACCGGTTCCTCGGGCTGGCGGGGCTGGGCCTCGGCGCTGTGCTCGGCCTGTACGTCCAGTCGTTGTACCTCGGCATCGCGGTCGGCGCCTGCGGACTGGTCGTCCTCGCGTTCTCCCCGATCATGCCCCGAAAGACCAAGGAGGGCGTCCGCGCCCTCGAGGGACTCCTCGGCCTCTCCGAGTACATCCGGCGGGCGGAGGTCGATCGGATCGAGTACCACGACGCTCCGGAGAAGAGCCCGAAGCTGTTCGAGAAGCTCCTTCCCTACGCCATTGCGATGAACCTCACCTCGATCTGGACCAAGCAGTTCGAGGGGCTGCTCGACGAGCCGCCGGACTGGTACGTCGGGCGCGCCCCCGTCTTCCGGGCGAACCTGTTCACCCTGTCGATGCTCTACTTGACCTCCGGGATGGAGCGGAGCTTCGTATCGGCGCCGCGGACCGCGCCGGGCGGGCGATCCGCCTGGGGCGGGCGAAGCACGTTCGGCGGGGGGTTCTCCGGGGGCGGCTTCGGAGGCGGGGGCGGCGGGGGCTGGTAGATCCAACTGGCTTCGGGTAAGATCGACCTGAAGGGGGAGGAGACGTGCAGCACGCTGGGTGGTCCGCGATCCGCGCCGTCAAGTTCGCCCTCTTCGCCTGTCTGATCGGCCTCGTCGCGTTCACCGCCACGTCGGGGGGCTCGGATCCCGGGATCCCGTGGAGCGAAGCGAGACCGTTGACGTGGGACCTGTTCCAGGCCACGCCGCCGGCGGACGCCGTCCACCGGAGCGAAGCGGCGGCGATCCACATGACGATCCGGTGGTACGCCAGCTACTCGGTCACGTCGAGAGGCGGTATGTGGACCGGGCACGTCGAGAGCGTGACGATCACGAACACGGTGGAGCCCTCGCTCTCCTGGGTCGTCACCGAGGCGGCGGACGATGACGTCCTGCGGCACGAACAGGCGCACTTCGATCTGAACGAGGTCTATCGCCGCAAGCTGGAGGCTCTCCTCCCGTGCATCCAAGCCCAGGGCGTGACCCAAGAGGGGACAATCGGCGCGTTGAATGCGGCCCTTCATCAGAAGGCGAACGAAGTCCTCGCGCAGCTGGAGGCCGCTCAGGCCCGATACGACGAGGAGTCCGACCACGGGAACGACCCCGGCGGCCAAGCGCGGTGGGAAGCCCAGATCGCCGCGTGGCTCCTCGACCCGGCGTGCGCGCCGTAACTCCGATTCACCGACCGGCTGAAACCGGGCGCGCGGTTCGGAGTAGATCCGGGCGGACAGCGCAACACCACCTCCTTACGCAGCGGAACAGACCTCTTGCCCCGAGGGACGGTCGACCGGCCGTCCCTCGCGTCATCTGAGACCACCGGGCCCCACCGGGGTCCTTGTGAACGCGCCGTGCTCACGTACAATCCGGCACATGATCCGATGGGTTCTTTCTCTTGGACTGCTCGGGGGACTCCTGGCTACGGTCGCGGGGTGCTGTATCGGGCCGGTCTGCTTCTAGGACCTCGATTCCGCGCCCGGCGTAGGCCGCCTGACCGAACGAGATCCCACCGTCACCGCATGGCACTCGTTCGTTGGTCCGATAGCGAAGGCCGGCCGCCTCGATCGCGGCACGGACCGTCGACGCGATCGCGTCGTTGTACGCGACGCCTCCGCTGAGGCAGACATCCCGGATGCCGCGCTCGGCCGCGATCTCCGCCGCTGCGCGGGCCGCACCGTCCGCCAGCGCCGCTTGCGCCGTGGCGCTGACGTCCTCGATCGAGTTCGTCTCCGCCAGACCGACGAGCCGCGCGAACAGGTTGACGGTATCGACGACGCGGCCCCCTCCGTCCCGCTGGATGTCGACCTCGATGGGAAGCGCCGTCCCTCGTGCGGCGGCGGCCTCGAGGCGCATCGCCGGCTCGCCCTCGTAGGTCCGCTCCAGGCAGACGCCGAGCCAGGCGGAGACCGCGTCGAGGAAGCGGCCGGCGCTGGTCGTCCACGGCGCGTTCGCGCCCCGCTCGATCTGCGCCAGCAGGAGCCCGATCGCCTCTTCACCCAACCCGCGTGCCCCCAGCCCCTCCCTCAGCTTCTCCTCGTCCGCCCCCCCGGCGTGGAGGAACGACGCCGCCATCCGGAGCGGCCGACGCGCTGCGAGGTCGCCGCCGGGAAGACGGGCCGGGCTGAGAAACCCGACCCGTTCGATGACGCCGTCCCCCACGACGAGCAGCTCCCCGCCCCACGCGTCGCCGTCCCACCCGTGGCCGTACCCATCCAGGATGATCCCGACCGCGGCGTCGAGCCTGTGCTCGGCCATCACCGAGAGGAGGTGCGCCGCGTGGTGTTGGACGCGCACGACGCGGGCCCCGTGCCGCTCCGCCAGCTCGTCTGCCATGCGCGTGGTCGCGAACCGAGGGTGAAGGTCGCAGGCGACGATCCGAGGCGCCGGCGTCCGGGTGATCCGGTAGAGGTGATCGACCGCCTCCCGTAGGAACTCGATCGTCTCCAGGTCGTCGACCGACCCGATGTGCTGGGAGAGGGTCGCGGCGCCGTCGGCGTAGATCGCGAACGTCAGATCCGTCTCCGGGCCGAGGGCGAGGATCGGCTCGTCCCCGAGCGGCGCGTCGATCGGCCCCGGGACCCACCCCCTCGACCGGCGGAGAAAGACGAGCCGGCCGGCGACCTGCCGTCGGACCGAATCGTCGCAGCGGGCGACGACCCTTCGGTCGTGCAGCAGGAGATGGTCGGCGACCCCGGCCAGACGGCGTTCGATCTCCGCGTTGTCGATCAGCATCGGCCGTCCCGGCAGGTTGGCGCTCGTCATCACCAGCGGCGCGTCGACTCGCTCGAAGAGGAGATGATGGAGGCCGGTGTAGGGGAGCATCGCGCCGACGGTGTGCAACCCGGGGGCGACGGACTCGGCCAGGGCCCCGGGGCGCGCGCGGAGCACGACGATCGGCCGCTCGGGTCCGCGGAGCTGCGCCCACTCCGCATCGTCCGGAGCGGCAAACGCCCGGATCATCTTCTCCGTGGCCATCAGCGCGTACGGCTGCGACGGCCGACCGACCCGAGCGCGGAGCCGGGCCACCGCGTCCTCGCTCGTGGCGTCGCACGCCAAGTGCGTCCCGCCGATCCCCTTGATCGCGACGACCCGGCCCGCCCGGAGCGCCTCACCCGCTCGATCGAGAGCCGTGTCGGATTCCCCGTCGAACGTCAGCGTCGGGCCGCACGCCGCGCATGCGGTCGTCTGCGCGTGGTACCGGCGGTCGAACGGATCGCGGTATTCCCCGCTGCAGGCATCGCACATCGGGAAGTCGGCCATCGACGTCCGGGGCCGGTCGTACGGGAGCGATTCGATCACCGTGAACCGCGGGCCGCAGTCGGTGCAACTGGTCGCCCAGTACCCGGTGAACCTCGATCCGCCGAGGATCTCGGCCACGCAGGCATCGCAGATCGCCACGTCCGGAGGGAGGGTCCCGCCTCGCTCCCCCTCCTCGGTCGACGGGAGGATGACGAACTCCGTCTCCCCGATCGGCTCCTGTTCGGAGAGATCGACCGACGTGATCCGCGCCAACGGGGGGAGATCGCGCTCCAGCTCGACGAGAAAGGCGCCGAGCGAGTCGGCCGCGCCCTCGACGAGGATCTCGACCCCGGCATCGCCGCGGTTCCGCACCGATCCACCGAGGCGATTCCCCGTGGCGATCCGGTAGATGAACGGGCGGAACCCGACTCCTTGGACGACGCCCCGAACGAGGAGACGCTTCCGCTGCAGGCTCATGAGGCTTCCGCCGCCGCCTCCGTCTGTATCGTCACCCGATCGACATACAGCTCGCGCCCCGCCTCGACGTCGACCTCGGCGCCGCAGGCCGGGCAACTGAGAATCGGGATCGCGAAATGGAACGCCTCCTCGCGCACGTGCTCCGCCAGCCCGGCGTAGCCGCACGATCTGCAGCGCACCCGCACCTCGACCGGCTCGATCACCAGCTCCGATCCCTCCAGGCGCGTCTCCCGGGACAGGAGCTCGAACGCGTTTCGTAGCGCCTCGTCGGAGAGGATCCGCAGCTCCCCCTTCACGAGAATGACGGCGCTCACCCGCCCGTCGTGATCCTCCAGCTTCGGCAGCAGGGCCGAGATTAGCTCGGTGACGACGGAGTACTCGTGCATTCGATTCCCAGCGCCCTGATCACGTCTTCGATCCCGCGCTCGTGTCGCGCGTCGGTCAACGCGACGGCCCCGTGCGGGTTGACCTCCCTGTAGTCGGAGACAATCCGCTGCGGATCGACCCCGACCGCATCGGCGAGGTCGACCTTGTTGACGACCATCACGTCGGTCTGCGCAAAGATCTTCGGGTGTTTGCGCACCATGTCGTCCCCCTCGGTCACCGAGATGACGACGATCTCCCGGTCGACGCCGAGCGGAAAGTCGGCCGGGCAGATGAGGTTCCCGACGTTTTCGACGAACAGATAGTCCAGCTCGTCCAGCGGGAGGCGATCCATCGCGTGATCGACCATGTGTGCGTCGAGATGGCAATCGTCCTGGGTGTTGAGATTGACCGATCGCGCACCGCGCGCCACGAACCGTCGATGGTCGTCGTCCCCGGCGGAGTCGGCGGCGATCGTCCCGACCGTCCGCCCGCAGGCCGAGAGCCGGTCGATCAACCGCTCGATCAGCGTCGTCTTCCCGCTGCCGATCGCGCCGAGGACGCTGATTGCCCGAACGCCCCTCGCCTTCAACCGATGGTAGTTCGCGTCGGCCAGCTCGAGTTGCCGCTTGAGGACGTCTTCTCCGCTCATCCGGACATCGTGCATGTCTTCACCCCTTCGGGCGGGATAATACGAGCCGCCTTCTTTACGTGCAAAACGACTGCGCGGCGGTCGAATCGGCGGCGTGGAACCGGCCGCGCCCCGACGGGTACATGGTCCGACGACGATCGACGATCCCGTGGGAACCAAAGCGGAGTTGTTGGTACAATACACCGGAGTCCATCCCAGGGAGGAACGCCGATGAAGAAGGTGCTACTTGCAGTCATCGTTTCGTGTCTCGCGATCGCCGCCACGGCCCACGCGGCGCCGAAGGTCTACGTCGAGGAGCCGACCTACGACTTCGGCTCGATCCTGGAGGGGTACGCGGTCACGCACGTGTTCACGATCGAGAACATCGGGGACAGCCCGCTGGAGATCATGAAGGTCGTCGCCTCGTGCGGGTGCACGACGACCGCCCTGGCGACCGATCGGCTCGCCCCCGGGGAATCGGTCGAGCTCGAGGTCCGGATCGACACGACGGGCTTTGTGGGGAGGATCAGCAAGTTGATCTACGTCTACACCAACGATCCCGACTACGCCGACTCGTCCGGATCGGACCGACCGAAGTTCACGCTCCGCGTCACCGGCGAGGTGATCCGGGCGCAACCGTATCAGATCTCCGTCACCGACATGAACTACCTGTTCTACCTCCTCGTCGACCTCCGCGACCCCGCCGCCTACGAGGAAGCGCACCTAATCGGCGCGGTCAACATCCCCGCCGCGACGTTGAACGAGTGGCTCAACCGCCTCCCGACGGACGCTCTGATCATCCTCTGCGATCAGGCCGGCGAGGCGAGCGAGCGGGCGGCGGCGGACCTCGCTGCGCGAGGCTACAAGACCGTCTACTACGCCCTCGGCGGGCTCGACGAGTGGGCGCGCCGGTACGGCACGTACCTGCTCCAAACGGCGGCCGACGCGTTCGAGGCGCCCACCCGAGAGGGGGGGACCCAGCTCGCCTGTCCGGAGGAAGATCCTCTGTGCACAGACGTCGCGGACCTCCGGTACCTCACCTACCTGCTGATCGACCTCCGCGATCCGGCGGCCTACGACGAGTCCCACCTGCTCGGCGCGATCAACATCCCGTACACCGAGATCTCCGGCCGGCTCGGCGACCTGCCGAAGGACGCCCTGATCATCCTCTACGACGACGCCAACGAGCAGAGCGACGCCGAGGCCCAGACGATGCTCGACGCAGGCTTCGATCAGGCGCGGAGCCTCCTCGGCGGCCTCGACGAGTGGATCCGCCAGTTCGGCGAGCGGTTCGTCGCGGCGAGTCCGGAGTAGGTTCTGTGCTGCACCCGGCTGCCGCAGGGAGCCTCGGTTGAGCGTGAAGCCTGGCCTCGTGTGCCTCGGCGCGGTTCTGTTGTCCGCGTTTGCGGCGTCGGCGGATCCGACGACGCTCGTCCTCTTCCACGAGACCGGCTGCTCGCACTGCGCCCGCACCGAAGCCTTCCTCGAGTCGATCCATCCCGACTACCCGGAGCTGGAGATCCTCCGCTACGAGATCCACGAGCCCGAGTCTCTCGATCTGCTCCCGAAGCTCCTCGCGGCGTACAACGTCGATGAGGGGTCCGTCCCGATCCTCTTCGTCGGGGACGTCGCCTTCGTCGGCGGGGTCTTCTACGGCCTGGAGGAGGAGCCCTTCACCCCGTCGGGGCGGACCGAGGAGATCGCTCTCGAACGGGCGATCCGCGTGGCGATCGACATGCAGGCTCCTTCCCCGCTCTCACGAATCGCCGAAAGTGCCGGAAGCAGCCTCGCGGAGAACCTGACAATCCCGGCGGTCATCCTCGCCGCGGCGGCCGATTCGGTGAATCCGTGCACGTTTGCGGTCCTCGTCCTCCTCCTCGGGACGCTCCTCGTAGCGGAGCGCAGGGGACGCAGGGCGCTGGTTCTGAAGGCCGGTTTCGCGTTCACGATCGCCGTCTTCATCTCGTACTTCCTGATGGGAATCGGGATCTTCTCCGCCATTCAGGCCGCCGGGATCCAGCGCCCGTTTATCATGGCGGTCTCCTCTCTCGCGATTCTTCTCGGCCTTTGGAACACGAAGGACTACTTCGCCTACGGGAAGTGGTTCACCATCGAGGTCCCCCAGCGCTGGCGCCCGATCGTGAAGCGTCTGACGGCGTCCGTGGTCAGCGTCCCCGGTGCGTTCTGCGTCGGCGTCCTCGACTCGCTCTTCCTGCTTCCCTGCTCATCCGGACCGTACATCGCCATTCTCGCCCTGTTGAGCAAGACGACGACCCGGGCCGAAGGGATCCTCTACCTTCTGTTCTACAACGTGATTTTCGTCCTTCCCCTGGTGGCGATCACCCTCGCGGTTCGCCTCGGGTTCACGACGACCGCGCGAGCGGAGCGCTGGCGTTCCGCCCGTCTCGGCAAGCTTCACTTGGTCTCCGGGATGATCATGTTCCTGCTCGGCGCGGGAATGCTCGTCGCCGTCTTCGTGGGGTGGATGTGAACATGCGTCGGATCGCCGTCTCCCTCCTGTTCGTCACCTTGCTTCTCGCCTTCACGCACCCGCTGGCCGCGGCCGAGGCGAACCCGTGGATCGTCCTCTTCTACGAGGACGGCTGTCCCGACTGCGCGCAGATCGAAGAGCTCCTCGAGGGCCTCACGTCCGAGTTGCCGGCGTCGGCGATCGCCCGGTACGACATCTCCGATCCGAAAGCGCTCGACCTCCTGATGGAGCTGGCGAAGGCTTACGACGTGGAGACGTCGAGCGTGCCGGTCGTCTTCGTCGGAGACGAGGTCGTCCTCGGGGCCGGCCGTGCTCAGGAATTCGAGCTTCGAAACGCGATCGGAGCGTGCACCGTCCGCGGATGTCCGTCCCCACTCGCCCGCGCCCCGTCCCTCGCTTTCCGTTCCGACCTCCTTCGGTTGACCCTTCTTGCCGCCCTGTTTGCCCTCCTGTTGTGGTGGCAGACGTCCTAGAATTCACGGTCGTAGATCATCCGATTTCGGATCCACAGCGCGGAAACTCGGACCGGGGACCGAATCATCCGCAGGCTGGAGTGACGAACCGAGATGCACGAAGCAGGAGGGACACCCCTGGCCGCACTGACGAACGAGGAGCTGATCCGGCTCCTCCACCGTGCGAAGAAAGGAGAGGAGACCGGCTCCGACTCGGCGGACGTGCGAGAGGAGATCGTCCGGCGGAACGTCGGGTTGGTCAAATCGGTCGCCGTCAAGTTCCTCAGCTCCGGGGAGCCGCTCGACGATCTGATCCAGGCAGGCTACATCGGCCTCCTGAACGCCGTAGCGAACTTCGATCTGGCGCGCAATACGCGGTTCAGCACCTACGCGAGCTATCTGATCCAGGGTGAGATTCGTCACTACATCCGCGACAAGCACTCGACCATCAGGATTCCTCAGTGGGTTCAGACGATGAATCGCCGCGTCAAGGAGGCGGAGGAGGCGTTCTTCCAGCGAGAGGGGCGCCCGCCGACCCTCTGCGAGTTGGCGTCGCAGCTCGATCTCAGCGAGGAGCAACTGACCGCCCTTCTTCGGGGGCGCGAGACCATGACCTACGTCTCGATCGACCAGCAGCAGCGGAGCAGCGACCCGAACCCCGCTCCGCCGACGGCGGAGCACCTGATAACGGAATCGGACGACCTTCCGTTCGACGTGCGCATGCGGGTCCTCGTCGCGATCGAGCAGCTGACCGAAATCCAGCAGCAGGTGGTCGAGGGGCTCTTCTACGAAGGGAAGAGCCAGTCGGAGGTCGGGAAGGAACTCGGGATATCCCAGCGGCAGGTTTCCAGGCTGAAGGACAGGATCCTCGACGAGATGAAAGGGAGCATCAACCGCGGCTCGGAGAACTAGGACGCGCCGCCATGAGGCATAATCGAGTCGGAAGAGGGAGATCGGAGTGAACGAATCGAGCAACACGGTCGACCTTCTGACTCTCATCGGAAAAGCGATCGGACAGCTTCAGCAGAGCATCGAGTACTTCGAAGGGGAGGACAGGGGAACGGGTCTATCCTGCCTGTCGACCGTGATCGACGACATCGACACCTACCTGGACCGGCTCACCGACGATCCCCTCGTGCCGCTCGCGCACGTCGATCCGACGAGGCTTCGAGAGAGTCTCCATCACGTCCAGGCCGATCTGTCGGTCGTCATCGAGCAAATCCAGGGTTCTCCCAGGCCGTAGCATGGCGACCTCTCCGCGCGCCCTCATCACCGGCAGCACGCGAAACATCGGCCTCGCCATCGCAGAACGGCTCGCGCGGGACGGCTACACACCGATCCTCAATCACGCGCACGACGCCGATCAGGCGAGCGCCGCCCTCGGCTCCGTGCGGCACCTCTGCCCCGAGGCGGAACTGATCCGGGCGGACGTCACGCGGGAGCGCGACGTGAACCGGATGATCGAGGAGGCATCGTCGAACGGCCCGATCGATCTCCTGGTCAACAACGCCGGTGCGTTCTTGCTGAAGCCGTTCCTCGAGACCTCGCTGGACGAATGGAACAGCATCCTGGCGGGCAGCCTGACGAGCACATTCCTTTGCTGTCGCGGGATCCTTCCGTCGATGCGAACCAGGCGACGGGGCCTGATCATCAACATCGCCTCGATGCACGCGGAGAGACAACGCGCGGTCCCCAACACACTCCCCTACGCCATCGCGAAGGCGGGAGTCGCTCTTCTGACGAAAACGCTGGCGCAGACCGAAGGTCGCTTCGGGATTCGCGTCAACGCAATCTCCCCCGGGTTCGTCGACACCGGAGCGAACCTACCGCCCCATCCGGCATCGAAAATCCCGCTCGGACGGATTGCACGGCCCGAGGACGTCGCCGCCGCTGCCTCGTTCCTCGCGTCCGACGAGGCCGCCTACATCACCGGGAGCGTCCTCGACGTCCACGGTGGGGCGTTCCTCTGAGACAGACCGCGTACGAAGCTCCGGGGCTTCTCTAGTTCCCGACCTCGGCGCGGAATTCTCCGTTCACCTGCTCCACCGTGATCAACGTGGTCGATTGGTCTTGGATGACGACGCTCGTGAGGGTGATCGGCGGGCTGGTGTCGATGACCACGCTGTAGGCTCCTGCCGGGAGGGACGGGCCGTCCTGCCCGATGCGCCCTTCGAAGACGGAGTTCCCTTCGTCGTCGTAGACCGTGTAGCTGAACGGCGCCATGATGCTCAGGGCTCGACGTAGCTCTTCGCTGCTCCGTGCGTCGTAGTAGAGGCCTCCCGTCGACCGCGCGATCTCGATGAGCTGATCGCGGG
Source organism: uncultured Thermotogae bacterium (assembly GCA_964530075.1). Taxonomy (GTDB): domain Bacteria; phylum Bipolaricaulota; class Bipolaricaulia; order UBA7950; family UBA9294; genus JANQEA01. The sequence goes on along the minus strand of CAZGXU010000001.1, from coordinate 22,797 downwards.
CCGGCGCGTTCTCGCCCACATCAAACCCGACAACGTAGATTCGCAGATCGTATCCCGATTGGAGAAGGTCCTTCGCAGCAGACACCGGGTCCCCACCGCACGTCTCCATGCCATCGCTAACGAGAAGAAGCAGCTTCGGTTCGGGAACCGCCTCGAGGTCGGTCTTGGCCAGCTCGAGCGCGAGCGCAATCGGAGTCGCTCCTCCCGGCTGCAGAGCCCGCACCTCCGCCTTCAACGGTTCCCTTTCCAGCGCGGCAACCTGAGCGATCAGCACGCTGTGCCCACAGCCCCCGAATGTTCGAATGCCCACAGAAGCGCCCTCCGGAAGGTTGTCCAGCAAGTCGATAATGACGTTCTTGGCGATCTCGATCTTCAGATCGCCGTCGATTCGATCCCCCATGCTCGACGACGTATCCAGAACGATCATGAAAGAGCTTGGCTGGTAGTCGAAGGCGAACGCCAGATCCCCGATCGGCTGAAGCTCGAGGCTTCCGAACGCTTCTCCCTCGGCGATCTGAACGGCGGGTCCCATCGCTCCGATCGCGTCGATGCTCGGTCCCGGGCACTCCGAGTGGTCCTCGTCCGCCGGGACGTCCGTCAGACGGACGAAATGGTACTCGGTCCCTTCGCCGACGTACGGGCCGATGTCGATCGCGCCGGGGTAGCCGACCGTCTCCCCGACGAAGAGGTAATTGGACCCGTCGGAGCTGATCTCCACTCGGCAGGGCTTGTTGTTCGTGATGTACACGAACAGGTCCGCTCCGGCGACGTCCGCCAAGGCGTTGTCCACGAACTCGATGATCAGATACCCGCGACTGTCGAGGGAACTGAGACGGAAGCCGAGCGCCACGGCGTTCGTGTCGCAGCCTTCGCATCCCTCACAGCCCGAGGGGCACGCATCGGGGGGACCGAGCGCCTCCTCGGGATCATCGTACGCGTCCCGGACGCAGCTTGCGACCACGTAGTCGACCACTCGATCCGCGAACGCGAGATCTCCCTGTGGGAACGTGACTCCGAAGTACGTCGCGGGCTCAGAGATTGCCCCCAGGCCCGCGACCAGTAGAATGACGAAAATCGTGAAGCCGCACAGCACCCAACCGACGAATGCCCTGCCGTTCATCCCGTCACCTCCGCCCTTTGGGATGTAGCATCTCACTCAAGCATTACAGTTCATCATAGGGCGATTTGCTACAGAAGGCAAATTCCGCCCATACCAGTCTCCGTTTCGGCGCCAATCCGTCGCGTCCCGAAGCGACCCCAATCAGGCTTCGGTTGACCCTTCTTCACGGGTCCGCTACCATGGCGCGTATTGCCGAGGTGGCGGAATTGGCAGACGCGCATGGTTGAGGGCCATGTGGACTTCAAACGTCCGTGCGGGTTCAAGTCCCGCCCTCGGCACCATTCCTTTCCGTGGAAGTAGGCCGCATGAGAATCCTGCTGGATGTGATGGGCGGCGATCTGCCGAGCCGCGAGCTGGTCAAAGGAGGTGTCTCCGTCGGACGAAAACGTCGGATCGACGTCGTCTTCGCCGGGGATCCACAAGAAATCGGACGCGCGCTCTTCGACTCCCGCGTCAAGCCGGGGGGGCAGTTCGACATCCTGCCTTGCGCGGAGACGATCCGCATGGAGGACGCTCCGGTCAAAGCCGTCCGTGAGAAGAAGGGCTCTTCGCTGGTCCTCGGCCTGAACGCCCTCAGAGAAGGCCACGTGGATGCCTTCGTCTCGCCCGGCAACACGGGCGCCGTCGTCGCCGGGTCGATCTTCATCTTGGACCGCATCTCGGAGATTCCACGCCCCGGGATCCTCGCCTCGCTTCCGACGCTCACCGGGAAGGAGATCCTGGTCATCGATGTCGGGGCGAACAGCGATTGCACGCCGGAGCAGCTCGTTCACTTCGGATGGATGGGCGCTTCGTACGCGCGGGACGTCCTGGGGATCGACGAACCGATGACCGGCCTGCTCAACATCGGGGCCGAGCGCGGAAAGGGAAACCGATTGATCGCGGACACCTTCGCCCGACTCGAAGCGGGCCCTCTCCCGTTCGCCGGGAACGTCGAGGCCCATCACCTCCTCATCGATCGGCCGGTGGACATCGTCGTCTGCGATGGATTCGTGGGGAACGTTTTCCTCAAGGCGGTCGAAGGGGGCATCTCCGCGGTTACGAGTCTGCTCAAGCGGACGATCCGCGGCCGGGCGATCGCGATGATCGGGGCGCTCCTGATGAGCGGTTCCTTCGCGCGGGTCAAGAAATCGCTCTCCTATCGCAGGCACGGTGGGGCCCCGCTCCTCGGCGTCAACGGCGTCGTGGTCATCGCACACGGTCGATCGGACGCCGTCGCCATCGGCAGCGCGGTCGAGGTCGCCTGTCGCGAGGTCGAAGTCGGCCTGATCGATCGCCTCGCCCGAGGCATTTCCGGCTGGAGAGAGCATGGGCACTAGGATCGTCGGAACCGGGAGCCACGTTCCGGCGAAGTCTCTGACGAACGCTGACCTCGAGCGGCTCGTCGATACGTCGGACGAGTGGATCGTTCAGCGAACGGGAATTCGAACCCGGTATGTCCTCTCGGACGACGACGTCCCATCCGACATGAGCGTCGAAGCCGGGATCCGCGCGCTTGAGGACGCCGGCCTCCGACCCCAGGACGTCGACCTTCTGCTGGTCGCGACCAACTTCCCCGACATGATCTGCCCCGGCTCCGCCCCGTTCATCGCCGAAGGGATCGGGCTGGCCGACGCGCCGTTCTTCGACATCAAGGCCGGTTGCACCGGCTTCGTCTACGGCCTCGCCGTCGGCCACGGACTCGTCCGCGCCGGCCTCTATCAGCGCGTGCTGCTCATCGGCGCGGAGGCGCTCTCGCGCGTCACCGATTGGACCGATCGACAGACGTGCGTGTTGTTCGGGGACGGCGCCGGCGCGGCGGTCCTCGAGCCGGGCGAAGAGAACGAGGGGGTTCTGGGCACCGCTCTCTACGGCGATGCCGAGAAGTCCCTTCTCCTCCACATGCCGGGGGGCGGAACCCGGTACCCCGCAAGCGCGGAGACGCTCGCAGAGCGACAGCATTTCGTCAAGATGGAGGGGTCGGGCGTCTTCCGCCATGCGGCCCCCATGATGGAGAAGGCAACGCTCGACGCCTTGAGCGCCGCCGGCCTCGACTTGGACGACGTCGATTGGATCATCCCGCACCAAGCGAATGTCCGGATCATCGACGCCCTGATCCGACGATTGGACGTGCCGCCCGAGCGGGTCATCACCAATCTCGACCGCGTGGCCAACACCTCCGCGGCGTCGATCCCGATCGCGTTGGACGAGGCGCTCCGTGACGGTAGGATCCAGCGAGGAAACGTCGTCGTAATGACCGCGTTCGGTGCGGGGGTGACCTACGGTGCGGCCGTCGTGCGGATCTGAACCGAAGGACGGTCCGGAATGAGCGATCCGATCGCCTTCTTGTTCCCCGGACAGGGGCGAGTCCCCGGGGCGTTGCCCCCGGCCTCCGAGCGGATCGATCGGCTCTTCGCCCTTGCGGAGGAGCGCGGCCTCCCGCTTCGGACGTGGATCGAGGGGGGAAGGACCGACCTCCTCGCGCGCACCGAGAACGCCCAGCCGGCCCTGTTCATCGACAGCCTCGCCCGCGACGAGGCGCTCCGGGCGGCCGGCCGGTCGCCCGACGCCGTCGCCGGCCACAGCCTGGGCGAGTACTCCGCGCTCGTCAGCGCCGGCGCGTTGAACGCGTCCGACGGACTCGGGGCGGTGATCGAGCGCGGGCGGGCGATGAGCGGGATCGGCGGGACGATGGCGGCGATCCTCAAGCTTGACGTCGATGCGGTCGAGGCGTTGTGCAACGGGGTCGGACCTGGCGTGTGCGTCGCCAACCACAACGGCCCGACGCAGATCGTCGTCTCCGGGGAACGAGCGGCGGTCGAGGAGCTGACGCGCCGAGCGGAGGAGATCGGCGGCCGGAGCATCGCGCTGAAGGTCTCGGGCCCGTTTCACTCTCCCCTGATGGCCCCGGCTCAGGGGGCGCTCGAGCCGTTCCTCCGCCGACTCGCGTTCGCCGCGCCCGACGTCCCGGTGGTTTCCAGTGTCACGGCGACCGTCGAGCGCGATCCCGAGCAGCTGCGCGAGATCCTCTGCCGGCAGATCACGGCGCCCGTCCGCTGGCTCGACGTGATCCGTCGGTTGGAGAACCTCGGCATCGCGACGGCCGTCGAGGTCGGTTCCGGGGACGTCCTCACACGGTTGGGGAGCCGGATGGCGACGGGAATTCGCTTTATGACGTACGAGGAGGCGACCGATGAACGAGTTTGACGGGCGCGTGAGCGTCGTGACCGGCGCGACGCGCGGGATCGGGCGGGCCATCGCGGAGAGGCTCTGCCGCGACGGGGCGACGGTCGTCGGCATCGGCCGCGACGAAACGCTCGGCGCTTCGCTCGAGGACGGTCTTCAGGGGTTCCGGTTTCGTCGCGCCGACGTCGCCGACGCCGACCAGGTCCAGAAGACGATCCAGAGCGCGGTCGAGGAACTCGGCCGGATCGACCACCTCGTCTGCAACGCCGGGATCACCGCGGATCAGCTGGCCTTGCGGATGTCCACCGAGGAGTGGGCTCGCGTCCTCGACGTCAACCTGACCGGGACGTTCCATTGCATCCGCGCCGTGCTCCGCCCCATGGTGAAGCGCCGGGCCGGCGCGATCGTCGCCCTCTCGTCGTTGGTCGGCCAGACCGGCAACGCCGGCCAGGCCAACTACGCGGCCTCCAAGGCCGGGATCATCGCCCTCTGCCGGAGCGTCTCCAAGGAAGTCGGAAGACGCGGGATCCGCGTGAACGTCGTGGCTCCGGGATTCATCGACACCGGGATGACCGCCGCCCTTCCGGAGGAGATCCGCGCCGCCTATCTCGAGCGCGTGCCCCTCGGCCGGGCCGGCACGCCGGCGGAAGTCGCAGAGGTCGTCGGCTTCTTGCTTTCCGATCGGGCTTCCTATATAACTGGTCAAGTAATCGGTGTGAACGGGGGAATTCATCCCTGAACAATGCAAGACGAGGGAGGTTCATCGAGCATGAGCGACATCTCGGACAAGATCAAGGCGATCATCTGTGACCAACTGATGGTGGACCCGGAGGAGGTCACCGACGAGTCCTCGTTCGTGGAGGACTTGGGCGCGGACTCTCTCGACACGGTCGAACTGATCATGGAGTTCGAGGATGAATTCGGCATAGAGATCTCCGATGAGCAAGCCGAACAGATTTCGACCGTCGGAGAGGCAGTCGCCTACCTTGAGAAACTCTTGGCCGACAAAGCAGCCTGAGGAACCGACGACCGGCGAACACGGGGCAACGCGACGTCCGTTGCCCTCTTTTGGTTAGACGAAGCATGCGCGACGATCACGGAACGGGGGGATGGGAATGTCAGAAGGCGAGAAGCGAGGACGGATCGGAGGAAGAAGCGCGAACCCCTACCACGAGGACCGGAAATACCCCGAACCGACCGTCTGTCCTCGGTGCAACCTCGTGTACCGCAACGGACGGTGGCAGAACGGAGGCCCTCCGGAAGGGGAGATGGAATCGGCCCACAGCAGCCATTGCCCGGCCTGCCGCCGGGAGATCGACCGTCTCCCCGCCGGCCTCCTCTTCCTGTCCGGGGAGTATCTCGATCGGCATCGCGACGAGATTCTCAACATCGCCAAGAACCAGGCATCCAATGCCGCTTCCCAGCGTCCGCTTCAGCGGATCATGTGGATCGAAGAAGAGGACGGCACGACGGAGCTCGCGACGACGGACAGCCACCTCGCGCTCCGGATCGGAAAGGCGATCGAGAGCGCGTGCAAGGGGGCGCTGACGATCAAGCACGCCGACGACGCCCAATTGGTGAGGGTCTACTGGCAGCGCGACGAGTGATCCGGATGCGTCCCGAAGCCCGTCTCGCCGGATGATCACGCGCTCGGACCTCGACCGTTCGCTTCGAAGCGCCGTCGAGGCGGCGAGCGCGGCGGGAGGAGTCCTCGCCCATGGCTTCTCGTCTTCCGACAAGGGGGCCCGGGCGAAGGGGCATCCGAACGATCCGGTGACGGCCTACGATCGACGCGCGGAGGAGGCGATCGTCCGAATCCTGACGGCCGAGCACCCGAACGACGGGATCCTCTCGGAGGAGTCGGCCGAGTCGAAGGGCACGTCGGGATCCCGCTGGATCATCGATCCGCTCGACGGCACGAACAACTTCCTCGCCGGGATTCCCCATTTCGCCGTCTCCGTCGCCCTCGCGGTCGGGAACGACGTGGTCCTCGGCTGCGTTTACGATCCGATCCGCCGCGAAACGTTCACCGCCGTCCGCGGGGAGGGGGCCCGCCTCGATGGGCGGCCGATCCGCGTGAGCGGTCGGGACGGGCTCGGCGGGGCCGTGCTCGGCGTCGGCCTGTCGCACCATCCGCGACGGAGAGCCGAGATGATCGAACAGCTCGCACCGTTCCTCTCCCGGGCCGGCGCGCTGCGGACGCTCGGCTCGGCCGCCCTCGACCTCGCCTACGTGGCCGCCGGCCGCTTCGACGCCGTCTGGTACCTGTCGCTCGACGACTGGGACGTCGCCGGCGGCGGGCTCCTCGTCGAGGAAGCCGGCGGACGGCTGACCGATCTGCTGGGGGCGACCTGCCGCGATCCGCGCCGCGGGATCGTGGCGTCGAACGGCCGGATCCACGCCGAGTTCCTCCATGCGCTCGGATAGGGGCCGATCGGAGAGCGCCGACTTCCTTCCCCGCTATCGCTCCGTCATTCCGGATTGGGGCCGATTTTTCGAGACGTGTCGTCGTCCCCTTCCGACGATCATCCGAACGAACACCCTTCGGATTGCGCCAGAGGATCTGCGTGAGCGGCTCCTGCGGCAGGGGATCTCTGCCTCGCATCTCCCGTGGGAGAGGACGCTGTTCGAGGTCGATCGCTCGGTGGGGGCCACGATCGAGCACTGGCTCGGCCTCCTCTACGTGCAGGAGGCCGTACAGGTGCTTCCGGCGATCGCCCTCGACCCGCGGCCGGGCGACGCGGTCCTCGATCTCTGCGCCGCTCCGGGCGGGAAGTCGACGCAGATCGCCGCGAGGATGGAGGGGGTCGGCCCGCTCGTCGCCAATGAGCCGAGCGGACGGCGCCGACAGGCGCTTCTCGCCAACGTCAACCGGCTCGGGGTCCTCAACGCGACGATCACCGCCTATCGTGGGGAGGACTTCCCGCTCCGCGCGCGTTTCGATCGCGTCCTCGTCGACGCGCCCTGCTCGGCCGAGGGGACACTCCGGAAGGAGCCGTCCCTTCGCGCCGGGGCGTCGAAGGGGACGATCGCCCGCCTCGCCCGGCTGCAGAAGCGGTTGATCGTCCACGCGTACGACCTGCTCCGGCCTGGAGGCGTCCTCGTCTACTCGACGTGCACGTTCGCGCCGGAGGAGAACGAATCGGTCGTCGCGCACCTCCTCGGCGTGAGGGACGCGCGCCCCTCGCCACTCTCCTTGCCGTTCGAAGCCGCCCCCGGCCTGACGGCGTGGGAGGGGGAGATCTATCCCCCCGGGGTCCGCGGGTGCGCGCGCGTCTATCCTCATCAGATCGACAGCGGAGGTGGGTTCGTTGCCCGATTCGAGCGCCCTTAAAGAGGAGGCCCTCCGGCTCTTCGAGGAACGGTTCGGGGTTCCCCGGGAGGCGCTCGCCGACCTGACGTTCATCGAGCACCGGAGGGAGATCTGGGCCTGCCGGTCCCTCCCGCCCGCCGGGATCGAGTCCGAGCGGCCGCCCGGCCTTCGCGCGCTCCGCCGTCAGGAGGACGGCCTCAAGCCGACGAGCACGTTCCTGATCGCGCTCGGAGACCGCATCACCGCCTCGCGGGTCGACCTCGACGCGGACAGTCTCCGGCGCGTCCTTCTCGGTCAACGGATCCCGTCGCCGCCGGTCGACGGCCACGTCGCGCTCTGCTTTCGGGGCGACGTGATCGGTTGCGGGAAGGTCCGAGGCGGCTCGCTGCAGGGATTGATCCCCACTGGTCGGCGGCGCGAACTCCTCGGGGCACTCGCCGCCGACCCGAGCGACTGAACTCACGATTCTGTAATCCAGATCACAGATTCCGACCCACCCGATCGGCTAGAATCTCCCCGGAAGTTGGATCGATCGACAAGGAGGTACGGAATGCGAACCCGAAGCTTGTTGCTCGCGGCGGTCTTGATCTGTTCCGTCGCCGCCGCCGTGAGCGCAATACCGGAGAATCTCGTGATCGTCCTCGACGCATCGAACAGCATGAACAAGACCTTCGGCGTCGAGACGAGAATCGACGCGGCCAGGGACGCGCTGTCGGAGCTGGTCGATGGAATGCTGGCGGGGGCGGACGTCGGGCTGATGGTCTTCGGCCATCGAATCGGCAAGGACAACGAGGTGGAGAGCTGTCAGGACATCGAGATGCTCTTCCCCATCGCCCCGCTCGACGATGTCATCCGGAATCGGATGATTGCGGCGATCGGACGGATCACCCCACAGGGGAAGACCCCGCTGGCCGACTCGCTGACCGAGGCGGCGAACGCCATCTCCGCGACCGGCGAAGGGGGCGTCATCGTCCTGCTCAGCGACGGGGAGGGAAACTGTGGCGGCGCTCAGGATATCGTGGCCTCGATGATCGCCACCCTCGACCCGCCGATCACGATCCACGTCCTCGGTCTGGATGTCGAGGCGCAGGCGAGTGAAACGCTTCGCGACATCGCGGGCGCGACCGGCGGGAGTTACTGGAGCATCCAAGAGGCCGCCGACCTTCTGGAGGCGCTCTACGCGGCGATCGAGACACCCGCCGTCAAGCCGAGCGACATGATCCCGTCCCAGTTCGCCTGCCTCGGCGTGACGAACGTGATCTACGGGACCGAGGGGGACGATGTCATCTACGGGACCCCCGAGGGTGACCTGATCCTCGGCCTCGGCGGAGACGACTTCCTCATCGGCCTCGACGGGAACGACGTTCTGTGCGGGGGTCCGGGGAATGACCTCCTCGAGGGAGGCAACGGGAACGACCTCCTCGACGGCGGCGACGGCGACGACCTGATGTTCGGCGGTTCGGGCGACGACCGCATCTGCGGGGGGCTCGGGAACGACTCGCTCGAGGGCGAGCTCGGGGACGACGTGCTCGACGGCGGATCGGGCTGCGACACGCTCCTCGGCGGACGCGGATGCAACGTGCTCTACTCCGCCGACGGCGTCGACACGCTCTTCGAGGGGACGATCATGGCCGGGTCGTACGATCGATGCCCGGTCTGCACGTTCTCGTGCCCGCCGATCGTCGAGTGCCCACCGAGGCCGGTCGAGCCGCCGTGTCCGCCCGCGAAGACAGCCTGCCCCACCCCGTCGGCACCCAAGCCGACCTGCCCGGTTCCGACGGACGCCAAGACCCTGAACGAGGGCGAGTCGATCCAGCTGCACGGCGTCGTCAGCGACGCGGACTGTAACACCGTCGATTCGGTCTGGCAGGCGAGCGCGGGGAGCTTCGATGACGCGACCTCGCTTCATCCGGTCTACACCGCGCCGATGCTCAGCGGGTGCGAAAACCTCGACGTCCAGGTCACGTTGACCGCGTTCGACAGCTGCGGCGCGTCGTCGAGCGACTCGTTCGTCGTTCGCGTCCTGAACGTGAACCACCCGCCGATCGCGGACGCCGGAGCGCCGATCTCAATCGATGAAGGGACGTCGGTCGTTCTCGCAGCGAGCGCGTCCGACCCCGACCGCGAGGGCTTGATGTACGAGTGGAGCGTCGGTGGTCGCCTCGGCTCGTTCGAGGATCCGTACGTCCTGCAGGGCGTCTTCGTCGCGCCGATGATCGACGCGTGCAACGGCGTGGACGTCATCGCGACCCTGATCGTCACCGATCCGTGCGGAGCGACGGTCTGCGACACCGTCCCCATCCACGTGCGGAACGTCAACACGGCCCCGACGGTCGACCTCGGTCCGGACTTCGCCGTCGACGAGGGAACGGTCATCCAGTTGACACCGGCCGTCTCCGACCGCGAGGGCGACCGACTCAAGTACTGCTGGACCGCGACGGGCGGGACGCTCGACAGTCCCTACGGGGCGTGCCCGAGGTTCAACGTCCCCATGACGAACCAATGCGGGGGCGAGTCGTTGGTCGTCACGCTGACGGTCACCGATCCTTGTGGGCTCTCGTCGAGCGATTCGGTGACGATCCACGTCGAGGACGTCAACGCGGGCCCGACGGTCGACCTCGGACCGGACATCTGCATCCTCGAGTGCGACAGCGTTCTCCTCTCGCCGTGCGTCAGCGACCCGAACGGGGACGTGCTGACCTACGCGTGGAGCGCGACCGCCGGGTTGTTCGCCAATGTCGGCGCCACGGCGACGCTGTACACCGCGCCGGCAATCGAAACCTGCGACGGAATCGACGTGACGATCACGCTGACCGTGACGGATCCGTGCGGGCTCTCCGCGACCGACTCGATCCTCGTTCACGTGGAGAACATCAACCAGCCTCCGATCGTGAAGGCCGATCCGTAGCTGATCGCCCGATCATCGGTCGATCCGACACGTTCGATCTGCTCCGCCCGATCCCAGGGCGGAGCAGATCACTTGTTCGGGCCGACATTCGGTATCCGGAAGCATCTTGAGGACGATCCCGCCCACCGGGTTCTCGCCGGCCAACGCGTGCGCGACGTGCAGATGAAGGCACTTCAGCCGGCGACGATCGGCGATCCCGCCGATCCCTCCCAGGAGGCCGGAGGCGAGCCCGCGGGATTCGATCGTGCGGCGCTCTTCGTCCGGGAGCGCCGCGGACCGCTCCTCGACGTATCGCTCGTGCGCCCGCTCGATCCCCGCTCCGAGCCGTTCGTCCTCGGCGATTCGCCGCTCCAGGCGACCGATCCAGCCGTCCGCCTCGAGGCGATCGACCTCCTTGACGAGATGCGGGCACGTCAGCCAGAAGAGCGTCGGGAATGGCCTTCCATCGACGATCGGGAACACTCGAACGACCTGCGGATACCCGTAGGAGCATCGGGCGGGAATCCCAATCAGCCCCCGAGGCCGCCGACCGATCTGGGCCGCGATCACCGCGCGGTCGCTCAGAGAGATCGATTCCATTCGGGGTCTCCGTACTTCTTCGCCAGCCGACCTGCGAGGCGCTCCTCGTCGCCGTCGAGACGGCGCGCGATCAGACGCTCGCCGAGCGCCTCGGAGGTCGCCGCCTCGAGGACCTCCGCGATCCGTTCCATCGATAGCCCACGACCGATTGCCTCGCTCAGCGAGACGGTCCTCCGAGGTCGGGACGGGACGCGTCCCGGCCGATAGTCGGGGCGCATCGCGAGGAGAAACCGCTCCATCGGGACGTCGGCCGGCCGGACCAGCAGCGTCGTGTGATAGAGGAGCGCGTCTCCGCGGCGGGCCTGCGCCGCGCCGCCGGCTTTCGCTTCCTCGATGAGGAGATCGCTCCCGTCGGGCGCAATCGCCGGACAGATTCCGACAAGGGCCGTCGCGATCGCATGCCCGAAGAAGCGGAACGCCTCGGCAACGGATCCGATCCCGCGCCCGTCGCGGAGGACGATCGAGAGGTTCAGGTTCCCCGGGTAGTGGTAGACCGCCCCACCGCCGGAGATCCGGCGCAAGACGGGGACCCGGCTCCGAGAGGCGAACTCGGCGTCCACCTCGTCGGAGACGGACTGCGATCGGCCGACGACGACCGCCCGATCGTTCACCCAGAGGCGCGCGGTGTCCTCCCCTCCGCTCCGGATCGACTCGAGGAGCGCCTCGTCGATCGCCAGCCCGCGTCGCGGATCCTCCGGCCCGAGGTCGATCAGGAGGCGCATGACTCCGTATAGGCGCTCAGGGCGTGGTAGGAGCTCCGGACGAGCGGACCGGCGACGACCGCGCCGAAACCCATCCCTTCCGCCTCCGCTGCGATCTCGTCGAATTCCACCGGGGAGACGTACCGCTCGACCGGGACGGCCCCCTCGTTCGGTCGTAGATACTGCCCGACGGTCACGATGTCGACGCCGACGCCACGCAGATCGGCGAGCGTCCCGGCGATCTCGCGGCGCGTCTCGCCCAATCCGACCATCAGACCGCTCTTCACCCTCCGCGTCCCGACCCGCTCGCTCAGACGCGCGAGGACGGCGAGCGACTGCTCGTAGCCGGCGCGGCGGTCCCTCAGCCTCGGGGTCAGCCGGGCGACGACCTCCACGTTGTGTCCGAAGACGTCGGCTTCGGTCCCCAGCAGCCGGTCGAGAGCGCCCCGGTCCCCCCCGAAGTCGGGGATCAGAACCTCGACGCGGATCCCGCTGATCCGCGCCTTCAGCCGATCGACCGCCGCAGCGAACAGGTCGGCCCCGCCGTCGGGCAGGTCGTCCCGGTCGACCGACGTCAGGACCACGTACCGAAGACCGAGCTCGGCGACGGCGGCGGCGAGCCGCGCCGGCTCGCCGCGATCGACGGCGCCCCCCGGATCCCCGGTCTTCACGCCGCAGAACCGGCACGCGCGGGTGCACACCTCCCCGAGGAGCATGAACGTCGCCGTCCGAGCCCCCCAGCACTCGACGGCGTTCGGGCAGACCGCCCCCTGACAGACGGTCGCCAGTTTGTGCCGCCGCAGGAGGTCGCGCATGGCGCGGATCCCGTCGGCTTCCGACGGATTCGGGGCACGGACTCGGATCCACTCCGGGTGTCTACCCACTCGCACCCCCGAGGACCTCGACCAGGCTCGACGCCTCCAGGTCCCAACCGAACCGCTCGGCGAGCCGCCCGAGCAGTCCGTCTCGAACCCCGTCCAGAGGGACCGCCCGTCCGAGAACGTCGCGGATCGAGACCGTCTCCACCGGGAGGCCGCAAGGCCGGATCATCGCGAAGTGGGCCGGGTCGACCGCTACGTTGAGAGCCAGACCGTGCCGCGTCACCCAGCCGCTGACGTAGACGCCGATCGACGCGACCTTCCGATCCGAGACCCAGACGCCCGGATACCCAGCCATCCGCCCGGCTTCGACGCCGAGGTCGGCCAGCGTCGCGATCGTCGCGTCCTCGAGCCTTCTCACGAATCCCTTCACGTCTCGGCCGTGCTCGCGAAGATCGACGATCGGGTAGACGACAAGCTGACCCGGGCCGTGGTAGGTGACGTCCCCCCCCCGCTCGACCTCGAACACCTCGATCCCCTCTCGGCGGAGGTCGCTCGGCGGGGCGAGGAGGTGCTCGCGCGAACCGCTCCGGCCGAGCGTGATCACCGGGTTGTGCTCGACCGTGATGACGATGTCGGGCGTCGCACCGGCCCTCCGGCGCGCGTGCAGGGTGCGCTGAAGGTCGAGCGTCCAGCCGTAATCGGCCCGTCCGAGCGGGAGGTGAAGCGCGCTGCTATTTCGCCCGCTCGATCCGCCCAAGGAGCCCCCCTCGTTCGACCGTCGTCCCCTCGCGGGCGGCGATCTCGGCCAAGCGGCCATCCGCCGGCGCGGGGACGACGAACGTCGTCTTCTCCGTCTCGACCTCGAGGAGGTCGTCGTCCGCGGCGACCGGGTCGCCGAGCCCTCGAAGCCACTGCACGACGCGGACCTCGTCGACCTCACCGAGGTCGGGAAGTCGGATCTCGATCCCCTTCTTCTCCATGATCACTCCGATCGCGAAGTCTAGCCGATCCCCGGCGGGGTGTCACCTTGTGCCGAGCCGACGCGCGGCCTATAGTAGGCCGCCGAGAGGCGGCCACTAGGAGCCAACCGGCGACTAATAGGTCGCCGGGAGGGAAGATGGGATTCACGTGCGGCCTGGTCGGCCTTCCGAACGCCGGGAAGTCGACGATCTTCAACGCGCTCGCCAACGCCGGTGCGCGGGTCGAAAGCTACCCGTTTTGCACGATCGAGGCGAACGTCGGGACCATCTCCGTCCCCGACGAACGGCTCGACCGCCTCGCCGGGCTCTTTCCGGAGAAGAAGAAGGTCCCGACCCACCTCGAGTTCATCGACATCGCCGGGCTCGTCGAGCGCGCCAGCGAGGGGGATGGGATGGGGAACCAGTTCCTCTCCGAGATCCGCGCCGTCGACGCCGTCCTCCACGTCGTCCGCTGCTTCGAGGACCCGAACGTCGCGCACGTCACCGGGTCCATCGACCCCGCCCGCGACATCGAGATCGTCGAGACCGAACTCTTGCTCAAGGATCACGAGACCCTCAGCCGCGTCGCCAAGCGACTTCATCAAGAAGTGAAGGGGACGGATCGGAAGGCGCCGGCGCGGGCCGCGGCGTGGGATCGCCTCCTCGACGGCGTCGCATCCGGACAGCCGATCCGTTCGATGTCCATCGACCATGCGATCGACGATCTCCTCCGCGAGACCTCCCCGCTGACCGCGAAACCTTGCCTGTTCGTCGCAAACGTCGGGGACCACGGCGACGACGGGCGCGCCGCTGCCGTTGCCCGGGCAGCGCGGGATCGGGGGACCGAGTCGATCGCCATCCGCGGCCGCCTCGAAGCGGAGATCGCGGAGGTCGCCGGATCGCCGGAGGAACGCGCCACCTACCTCGACGAATACGGGCTCGAGCGGACCGGCCTCGACGCCCTCGTCCAGGCGGGGTACCGCCTGCTCGATTTGATCACGTTTTTCACGTTCGAGGGGCCCGAGGTTCGGGCCTGGACCGTGCCACGCGGAACGGAGGCGCCGGACGCGGGGGGGAGGATCCACTCCGACTTCGCCGAGCGCTTCGTCGTCGCCGAGGTGATGCGGCTCGAGGACCTGCTCGAGGTCGGCTCCGAGAAGGGGCTTCGCGACGCCGGGAAATTGCACCACGCCGGACACGACTACGTTGTCGCCGACGGCGACGTGATCCGATTCGTCTGCGCATGATGCCGCGCGTCCTCCCCCACGATGACCCGGAGACCCTCTCCGCCGTCGATGCGGCGTTGGAGACGGGGAAGACGATCGTCTTCCCGACGGACACGATCTACGGGATCGGCGGGAACCCGTGGGACGAGCGGAGCCTCGAGCGCGTCCGCGCGCTGAAGGGCCGCCCCGTCGATCGGCCGTTCGCGCTCCTCCTTCCGACCCGCCGTGCGGTCGAGCGTTTCGCCGCGCTCGACGGGCGCCTGCGCGACCTGGTCGAGCGGCTCCTTCCCGGCCCGTACACGCTCCTCCTCCCGGGGGCGTGCGGTGCCCCGCCGTCGTCGGTCGCCGGTGGGAAGGTCGGGGTCCGGGTCCCGGCGCATCCGTTTTTCGAGCGGACGCTCGCGCGGCTCGATCGGCCGCTGTTCGGCACGAGCGTCAACCGCCACGGGGAGCCGCCGCTCGCCGACATCGATGCGATCATCGATCGGTTCACCTCCGTCGACTTGATCGTCACCGGACCGACCGGGGTGAGTCCTTCGGCGATCCTCGATCTCACGGAGCGGCCGCCGCGCATCGTCCGCGGCGAGCTTCCGCAGCGGCTACGGCCCATCCTAGACGAGGAGTAGGACGGCCACGCCCCCGACGGCGAGCAGCGTCCCGACGACGGCCCGGAAACCGATCGTCTCTTTCAGGACGAACCGCGAGAAGGGGAGGAGGAAGACCGGCACGAGCGCCATCAGTGTCGAGGCGATCCCGACGGGCGCCCTCGCCAATGCGACGAGCGACAGGGTCACGCCGAGGAACGGACCGGTGATCGCCCCCCCAATCGTCGAGGCGGCCGCACGCCGACCGAACGGCGCGGAGAGGCTCGCCCTCCAGCTTCCCGAGACGAGCGCCGGGATCCAGACGGCGATCGTCGCCGCCAGGATCTGGATCACGTTCGTCGACAGGACGGAATACCCGCCGCTCATCCCCTGTTTCGACAGGATGTAGCGGAGCGACTGCGCCGCGACCGCCCCAACGGCGAACAGGACCCCGGCGACCGCATGCCCCGTCGGCTCACCCTTCGGGTCATGAGGGCGGCGCGCCGACACGACCAGGGTGATCCCGCCGACGGTGATGCAGGCGGCGACGATCTGGAGCCACGTCAGCCGCTCGCCGAACGCTCCCCACGCGAGGAGCGTGCTGACGACCGGGATCAGCGCCATCAGTAGCGACGTGCGATGCGCCCCCAGGCGCAGGAGCGCGCTGAACAGAAAGGCGTCGGAGATCGCGAATCCGAACACCCCCGAGAGGATCAGCCAGCCCCAACGGACCGCTTCCGCGTCGAGCGGAACCGGCGACCGGTAGACGACCGCGTGCGCGACGAACAGACAGACGAGCGCGACGGACAGCCGCAGACGGTTCAGCCTCAACGGACCGATCGCGCGAACGGCGATCGTGAACTGGACGTAGGTCAGCGCCCAGAGGACCGACGTCCCGAGCGCCGCCAGCTCCCCGATTCGCTCGGCCGTCATCCTCCCGTCCTACGGCTCAGAGCCGATCGATCGGCTCGAACCGGGCGACGAAGTGACGAAGCGGACCGCGTCCGGCGACGATCCGATAACCCGGGAGCGCGTCGCGATGCAAAGCGACCCTCTCCCCACCGGCGATCACCGCGTCGAAGTGCGCCCGCGTGTACGTCCGCCGGGGGATGGCGAGGCGGACCAGCTCGAGCTTCGGGAAGACCTCGTTCCCGTCCTCGTCTTCATGGGCGAACATGACGCTCCCGATCTCCGCCCCGCGGACACCTGACTCGACGTAGAGCCCGTTGGCGACCGCCAGGGCGGGAAACTCGCGCCGCGGGAACCCAGGAAGGAGAGACTTCGCGTCGATGTAGACGGCGTGGCCTCCGATCGGCTCGACGATCGGGACCCCCGCCGCGAGCAGCCCTTCGCCGAGATAGCGTGTCTGCGCGATCCGATCGGCGAGGTAGTCGATGTCGAGCGCCTCGTAGAGGCCGACGGCGAGCGCCTCGAGGTCGCGTCCGGCCAGGCCGCCGTACGTCGGGAACCCTTCCATCAGGATCAGCCGCTCGCGTGCCGCCTCGTACAGACGGCGATCGTTCATCGCGAGGATCCCGCCGATGTTGACCAGTCCATCCTTTTTCGCGCTCATCGTCATCCCGTCGGCGAGGGCGAACATCTCCCTAGCGATCTCCAACGGGGTCTTGCCCGCGTACCCCGGCTCGCGCTCTCGGATGAAGTACGCGTTTTCGGCGAAACGGCACGCGTCGAGGAAGAACGGGATCCCGCAGCTCCGCGCGATTTGGCCGATCTCCCCCAGGTTGGCGAGAGAGACCGGCTGGCCGCCGACGCTGTTGTTGGTGATCGTCATCATCACCAGCGGGATTCGATCGGGTCCCACCTCGGCGATCAACCGCTCGAGCTTCTCCGGATCCATATTCCCTTTGAACGGGTGCTCCACCGCCGGCTCGAACGCGACATCGGAGACGAGGTTCACCGGATCCCCTCCGTTGGCGATCACGTTGGCGCGGGTCGTGTCGAAGTGCATGTTGTTCGGGACGACGTCGCCCGGCTTCAGGATCGACGAGAACAGGACGTTCTCCGCCGCCCGCCCTTGGTGCGTCGGGAGGACGTGGTCGAATCCGAAGATTCCGTCGACCGCGGCACGGAATCGATCGTAACTCCGGCTCCCGGCGTAGGACTCGTCGCCCCGCATCATCGCCGCCCACTGCTCCTGGCTCATCGCGCCGGTCCCGGAATCGGTCAGCAGATCGACGTAGATGTCGCTCGCATGAAGGTTGAAAACGTTGTATCCGGCCTCCTCGAGCCGCCGCTCGCGCTCCGCCTTTAAGAGGACGCGGATCGGCTCGACGACCTTGATTCGATAGGGTTTGTGCGTTCCTTCCTCTCGCATTCCCGCTCCTTTCGCCGTTTCTTCCGTGCACAACACACGACCCGCCCGCGATCAGGCGAGAAACGGCGGATGGGGAATGCTTCGACGGACGGCCTCCAACGGATCGGCGTTGCCCTCAAGCCATGCCAAAACCGCTGCGAAGTCCTTCGTGCAACCCACTTCCCTACCCCCTTGTGCGGGCTTCAGGACCGCCCGGAGATCGTAGACGATCGGGTATCGGCCGGCAACCGGGGCGACTTGACGGCGGCTCGCCTCGACCGCTACAGTGAGGGATCCACGTCCCGTGCCACGGTGATACGATGCGAGACCGGATCGACCGAATCATCGCTCGAGGGAAGCTCGATTCGCTCGCACGCGCCCTCGAAGGGGCCAAGGTTCAGGACGTCCGCTACGCGGCCGATCGGCTCGTCGAGGCGACGGAAGATGCGAAGGCCGTTCTCGAACAGACTCGGGACCTTATCGCCAAAGGGAACTCCGCGTCCCTTCACCTCGCGTGCCAGTTGGTCCCGACCTGCTACCGGCACGACGCCCAGGCCGCGCTGAAGCTCCTGCAGCGCCTCGCCGACGATGCGGATTGGACCGTCCGCGACGCCGCTGCGGAGACGTGCGGCCGAATGCTCCGCGGCGACTTCACCGGGATGCTCGGCGCGCTCCGAGAATGGCGGGAGCGCCCGTCGGCGAACGTCCGCCGTGCGGTCGTGATCGCCGCGGGGCGCGCGGCGCGTCCCAATCGCCTCGAGCGCGCGGAGCCGCTCCTCAAACTCCTCGAGCCGCTCCTCTCCGACGAGGACGCGACGATCCGACGGAACCTCGGCCCATCGGTCCTCGGCGGGTGCCTTCTGCGCTGCTATCCGACCAACGCGTTCGAGTACCTCGTCAAGTGGTCGACGTCGAACGCCTCGCCGGTCCTGTGGAACGTTGCGATGGCGTTCTCCGCTCCGCCGGCCGCGCCGATCGCTCGGAAGGCAGTGATCGTCCTTCGCAAGCTTTCCCTCGACGAGCGTCGCCCCGTCTGGCGGGCCGTCTCCTCCGCGATGTGGCGACTCGGGCGCCGTTGCCCCGAGATCGTCCGCCCGGAGCTGATGCGCTGGCTCGAGGACGAGCGACGGGTCGAGGTCGCTCGAGAGGCGCTAAAGCATCTCTGACCCCTTCGAAGCCTCCATCCCGCGCAGATATAATCCGCTCCACGATGGAACACGAACCCGATGTCCAGACCTTGCCCGGGGCCGTCGTCACCGGCAGCTCCCGCGGAATCGGAGCTGCGATCGCGCGCCGCCTCGGAGCCATCCGGTATGGCGTCTGCGTCAACTGCCTCGCGAACGAGGACCGCGCGCGGGGCGTCTCGGAGGAGATCGAGGCGGCCGGCGGGCGGGCGATCGTCGTCCGCGCCGACGTCGGGGACCCGGAGCAGGTACGGCGGATGATCGACGAGACGGCCTCGGCGTTCGGGGGGATCCGGATCGTCGTCAACAACGCCGGCTTCTCGCAACACAGGACGCTCGACGAGCTGACGGTCGAGGATTGGAACCGAGCCGTCGCCGTCAACCTGTCGGCGGCGATGTTCACCGTGCGGGCCGCCCTGCCGTTCCTGAAGAAGGAACCGTGGGCCCGCGTGGTCAACGTCTGCTCGCTTCGGGCGATGACCGGATCGGACCACGGAGCGCACTACGCCGCCGCGAAGTCCGGCCTGATCGGGCTGACCAAGTCGCTTGCCCGCGAGCTCGCGCCGACGATCACGGTCAACGCCGTCTCGCCGGGGTACACGCGGACCGACATGAACGCCGCGGCGCTGGCGACGCGAGAGGACGAGATCGCGGCGAAGATCCCGGCGCGCAGGATCGCGGAGCCGGACGAGATCGCCGCCGTCGTCGCCTTCCTCGCCTCCGAGGACGCCGGGTACGTCACCGGACAGACGATCAACGCCAACGGCGGCCTGTTCATGCAGTAGAAGCCCTCCTCGCGACGAGGACGAAGCCGAACGAAGGGGAGAGCCATGCAGTTGAGGGACTACGAACCGGATCGAGACAAGGACGACGTCCTCCGGATCTACCGCGAGGTCGGGTGGTGCACCAAGCCGGAACACGAGGAGGCGCTCGGCGACCTGGTCGAAAGCGGCCGGACGATGGTCGCCGAGCTCAACGGAAGCGCCGAATGCATGGTGACGACCGACCCCGGGACGATCCGGCACGGAGAGCGCGATCTGTCGCTGACCGCCGTGACCGGAGTCACCACAAGCCGCGTCGCGCGGAAGCGGGGTCTCGCCGGTCGGCTGACGGCACGCGTGTTGGCCGAGAGCGCGGCGGCCGGGAGCCAAGTCGCGATGCTCGGCGTCTTCGAGCAGGGGTACTACAACCAGCTCGGATTCGGCAACGGGACCTACGAGCACTGGTGCGCGTTCGACCCGGCCCTCCTGACCGTCTCCCGCAAGCCCGGAATCCCGGTCCGCCTCGCTCTCTCCGACTGGGAGCGGATGCACGCCGGGCGCCTCCGTCGGATCCGCCGACACGGCTCGTGCAACATCGACAGCCCCGAGCTGACCCGCGCCGACACGCGGTGGGGCGAGAACGGCTTCGGACTCGGCTACACCGACGACGGGGGAGCCCTGACCCACCACATGTGGTGCTCGGCGAAGGAGACGGAGCACGGGCCGTACTCCGTCTTCTGGATGGCCTACCGGACGAAGGACGAGTTTCTCGAGCTCCTCGCTCTCCTCCGCAGCTTCGAGGAACAGGTCCGCTCGATCGAACTGCGGGAGCCGGCCGGAATCCAGCTTCAGGACCTGCTCCGCCGGCCGTTCAAAGCGCGCCAGATCACGCGGCGATCGCCCCACGAAAACCGGATGACCGCAAGCGCCTACTGGCAGGTCCGGATCCTCGATCTCCCCGGCGCTCTGGCGGGGACCTCCCTGGACGCGGAGCCGGTCCGATTCAACCTGGCGCTCTCCGATCCGATCGAGCCGTTCCTCGAGGACGCCTCCCCCTGGCGGGGGATCGGAGGGGCGTACGTCGTCGTGGTCGGATCCGACTCCCGCGCCGATCGCGGGACGGACCGATCGCTTCCCACGTTGACGGCGTCGGTCAACGCGTTCTCCCGGATGTGGCTCGGCGTCCGATCGGCCAGCTCGCTGTCGTGGACCGACGAGCTCGCCGGACCGCCCGGGCTGCTCGCGCGCCTCGATCGCGCGTTCCGCCTTCCGACCCCGTTGCCCGACTGGGAGTTCTAGGGTGGGACGCCCCGCCGGCACGGACCGGCGCGCGGTGGGACCGGCAGGACCCCGCGGCCGATCCTCCGACCGTTGAACCGATCGCCCGTCTCGTCCGACAGACTGGTGGTAGAATATCTGAAACCAAGTTGGACGGAGGTGTCACGAAGGATGAAGCTTCTACGGGGTGTGATCACGGGCGGAGGGATCGCGGCGTTCTTCTTCTTCAGCTGGATCATTCAGCTGCTGTGGAACGCAATCCTGTTCGATCAGCTCGCGCTGGTCGCCGTCAAGCTGAACTACTGGCAGGCGGCCGCGCTCTGGTTCCTGTCGATTATCTTCTTCGCGTGGGCGGGGATCGGCGTCTCGCCGACGATCTCGAAGAAGTGGCGCAAGTTCCACGACTAGGATGTCGACGCGGCGAGCGACCGAAGAAAGGGAGGGATCGATATGAACCTGGTCGTCAAAGCGATCGCCGCCGGAGGGGTCGCGGCGTTCTTCTTCTTCAGCTGGATCATTCAGCTCCTCTGGAACAGCCTGATCGCCGGGCACCTCGGCCTCGCCCCGGCCCTTTCCTATCTCCAGGCGGCCGGGCTCTGGTTCCTCGTCAGCCTGCTGTCCGCGTGGGTCGGGATCGGCGTGCGTCCGCGGCTCTGGACGCGCGATCGACCGCGAAGGGACTGGAGCACGCTCGGAGACCGCATCGAACGAAAGGTCCGCAGCCACGTGTCGCGATGGGCCACGAACGACGAAGCCCTCGACGATCTCGCTGAGCGGATCGAGGCGAGGATCAAGCGCGGCTTCGGCCGTTGGGTCGGCGTCGACGAGGAGGTCGATTGGGACGACCTCGGCGAGCACATCGAGCGGAAGATCAAGCAGAAGATCCGAGACTGGGCCGACGAGGAGTGACCGAGCCCTTTCCCGCGGAGCAGGAGGCAGCCGATGGCCCGCTACGACCCGGATTGGGTCCGCGCGCATTACGACGAGTACGGAGCGTGCGAGTGGGACCGCTGGGACGAGTCCCCCGTCGAGCGGGTCAAGTTCCGCGTCCACCTGCACTATTTGCGGGAGCGCGTCCAGCCCGGTGACCGCGTACTGGAGATCGGGGCCGGCGCCGGGCGATTTACCCGCGAGATCGCGCGGATCACCAACCGGATCGTCGTCGCCGACCTCTCCTCCGTTCAGCTCAGGCTGAACCGCGACAACGCGGCCCGCCTGGATTTCGCGTCGGCCGTCGAGGCCTGGATCGAGTGCGACGTGTGCGAGCTCCGACCGCACTTCGCCGACGGGTCGTTCGACGCGGTCGTCTGCTACGGCGGCCCGCTGAGCTACGTCTTCGAGCGCCGCGACGACGCCCTCGCCGAGATCTGCCGGGTGACGGCGGACGGCGGGACGCTCCTGCTGAGCGTGATGTCGCTCTGGGGGACCGCCCATCAGTACCTGCGCGGGGTCCTCGAGACCGATCCGAAGGCGAACCGCGTCATCCTTGCGACCGGGGACCTGAGCCCCGAGACGATCGGGCCGGGGCGCCACTACGCGCACATGTATCGGGCCGGCGAGCTCCGGAGCGCGCTCGAACGGGCCGGCCTCGTCGTCGAGGCGATGTCGGCGAGCGGTTGCCTGTCGGTCCATTCGGCGGACGTCCTCGCGGAGCTTCACGAGGAGGACCCGACGTGGACCCGGTTGATCGAAATGGAGATCGAGGCCTGTCGGGAGCCCGGCTGCCTCGACATGGGCACGCACCTGATCGCCGTCTGCCGGAAGGCCGGGGGCGAGCGGAGGATGACCAGCTTGGTCCGTCGCGAGGAGCCGGACCGCCTGTCCGGCTGCGCTCGAAGCCGATCCTGCCCGCCGGTCGTGTCGGCCCCGCGCTGCCCCAGGACG